>JAVHQZ010000060.1:0-2616 GCA_036171415.1 Minisyncoccota bacterium
CCGCGGAAATTTTTTATTCCCTCTTCTACGACCTCTTCGCTCAAGCCGAATTCTTTGGCAATGGCTACGGCAAGCGCCGCGTTTTGGCGGCTGAACTCTCCGGGCAGAAACTCTTTCGCTTCTTCGGGAATTTCAATCAATTCCTTCGCGCTGTAAATTTTAATATCGCTCCCCTTTAATTCTTTCTCAAAAAACTCTATTTCTTTGTCTTCCCCGTTTAGAAATACCGGCGCTCCCTCGTGCCCGGCGTAGGATAGAAACATCAGCTTCGCCGCTCTATATTTCTCGTAAGAGCCGTGCGCCTCAATGTGCTCGGGGTGCATATTGGTTATTCCCGCCGCGGCCCAGCGGATAAAAGCATGCCGGTAAAACATAGCCCCTTGGGAGGTGGCCTCCACGAAGGCGTAAGTGCAGCCGGCTTTCACCGCGCGCCTCAAAAACCTCTGGATAAACATTCTTCCGGGCATGCTGTTCCCGGTCATATTTTTCTTGGCCCTGTCCGCAATCTTCACTCTGGCGGAAGAGAGGAGCGCGGTTCTTTCCCCGGCGGCTTCAAAGATGGAACTTAGGAGTTCAAGCGTCGTGGTCTTCCCTTTTGTTCCGGTGATGCCGATAACTTTTATTTCTCTGCTCGGCCACCAATAGATAATCGCGCCCAAAAGATTCATCACCACGTGGTAGCCGGTCATAAGCCAGCCGAGTTTGTATATCCAGCGCACCAACGGCGATTTTTTTAGCCTGCCTAGCATTTTATTTTCCGCTCAGTATTTTTAACGCCGCTTTAAGCCTCGCCTCCATTCCTTTGGCTTCTTTAACCACTTTTTCCATGGCGGAACGGGCCGCGTCCTTTTTATAGCCCAAAGAGACGAGGGTCTCCAAGATATCCGAGTCCGACTCCATCGTTTTCACGAGCGCGCCCGATTCCTCGGTCGTGACCTTGCCCCGGAGTTCAATGATTATCCGCTCGGCGGTTTTCCTGCCGATACCCGAAGCTTCGGTTAGAAGATCCGGCCTGCCCTCTTTTATCGCCGCGATTATTTTTTCGAGCTCCGCCACGTCCATAATGGAAAGCGCGGACTTGGGCCCCACGCCGGAGATGGAAATTAGTTGCTCAAAAAACTTCAGCTCCCGCTCCGATTGAAATCCGAAAAGATCCAGGGCGTCTTCCCGAACGTGCAGATGAGTAAAAAGCTTCGCCTCTTCGCCGAGACGCGAAAGCGCTTTTTTGGAGGTAAAAACCTTAAGCCCTATTCCGTGGAGCTCCATCACGGCGAAGCTGTCTCCTTTGCTTTTTATTTTGCCCTCTAAGCTATAAATCACCTTTTAATTATACTTGGCAGCGAGGCCGGGGGAAACTCCTCGTTTTTCCACTCGGCCGAGCGAACCAAGTGCAAGACGCGGGCAGACGCCCGCGTCTTATAACTCGCCCACCCCCGACATAGCGCATGCTTGCAAGGGTTTTCCTTTTGGAATATATTCTCCGCAGTTCTCCGAGACGGCGAAGAGCGCCGCTCCAGAGAGAGAAGAGCTCTCACTGCCAAACCGGGGAGAAGTTTGAAAACCTCCCGCACGGGAGAAGGGGTCGTTTATGCCTCAGTGGACCATTACCTCGCTTACTATTCTTTTGTGCGTCGCAATCGTGACAATCATCGTACTCGTAAACAAGCTCAAAGATTCTCGCGAGGAGTTTGAGCTTCTCAAACAAAAATTCTGGCAACTCCGCGTCTTTCTGGGAAACTTTTGTCCGGCGGAAACCGTAGGGAAGGTCTTGGCGGAACAGGCGGTCAAGGTGAAGGCCAGCTGTTCGGCGCAGGCGCAGATGCAGCAAGGCAGTTGGGCTCCGACTCCGGGCATCGACCCCCACGATGAAGAGGCTCGCCATAAAGCCTTCCGAGCGGAGTATGACCGCGTCTCCGACAATATCTCCAAGGAGAAAAGTGCATTTTGGGGGCTTCACAATGTCGCCCTCTTGGCGGCGGAAGTCACCGGCAGGGAAAAGAAGTATTTTGGTCTGGACGACAAGAAGGCCAGCTGGAAACACTTTTTACCGGGCTATGAAATTCCGCCCGACCCGCTCCCTCCATGCTTCTAGGATGATGTAGATTATCCCGAAGACATGGGTGGCGGAAGCCGCTCCGGCCGTTAGTCGCTGCACCTTTCCGGCCCCGCACCTCGCGGGGCCTTTTCCTTTGGCTCTTGATATCTTTTTCCTTTTTTTATATACTTTTTTAACAAAACATGCCTATTACCAAGTCAGCCAAAAAGGCCCTCCGCCAAAACGTTACCCGCCGGGAACGGAATGTCGCGAGAAAAGAAACCTATAAGAAAGAAGTTAAGGACTTCCGCAAGCTTTTGGACGGAAAGAAAGTAAAAGAAGCGGCCGCAAAGCTCGCTACCGTTTTCAAATCTTTAGACAAAGCCGCCAAAACGAACGTCATCAAAAAAAATAAGGCTTCCCGCCTTAAATCCCGCCTGGCTCAGGCAATTGCCAGAGCCAGCAAGGCTTAATAGGCCCTCTTTCCGAAATAGCAATTTCGCTACTTTTGCCCATCTTTCGGCTACGGCTTTGTAAAAATTATTCGGCAGGTTCCTTATCGAGCATGCTTCATAATTTTT
>JAVHQZ010000061.1:0-8072 GCA_036171415.1 Minisyncoccota bacterium
AATGGACCCATAGCTCAGTGGTAGAGCGTTCCGTTCACATCGGAAAGGCCACAGGTCCGATCCCTGTTGGGTCCACAGATATAAATAAAAGAGTGAGGGACAAGGGTCGCGCGGCGCGCACAAACAAAATCCCGCCTATCCATGGATAGGCGGGATGTCTTTTTGTTATTCCCCTGCCGGCAAAATGCCTAGCGTCTCCTTTACTTTAGAAACCACGTCGTTGATTTTCCAATCCGCTTTGACCAGATAGAAGGAGGGTTCGTCCTTTGCAACCTCCAGGCTTATTCTGTCGTTCGCGGAAAGATTGGTAAGGATAATTATCGGAACATGCTCTCCGTAACTTCCGTCCTCCCGGAGTTTCCGCATCATCTGGAGTCCGGTCATCTTGGGCATGATGAGGTCCAGGAGTATTAAGTCCGGCTTCTTTTCTAAAGCGACGTTCAATCCGTCTTCCCCGTTCTCCGCGGTTAATACGTCAAAGCCTTCGCCCGTGAATTTCTCCATAAGCGCTTTTAGAACTGTTTTTTCGTCCTCAACTATCAGAATCTTTTTGTTTATATCCGCCATAAAATCAATTATACCCGTGTTTGGATTAATTCAAAGAGCGAGTCCCCTCCTTGGCCCGCATCCCCGACAGAGGCGAATTTATATAGAAAGTCGTGCCCTTATTTTCTTCGGACTCAAAACGAATGGTTCCGCCGGCTTTTTCCAGAACTTCTTTCACGATATATAATCCTAATCCTGTGCCGTCGGTTTCTATGGGGATAATATTATCCGCCCGGAAGAATTTGCCGAAAACTTTTTCCTGCTGCCGGAGAGGAATGCCGAATCCGTTATCCTGAACTTTTATTTCCAAATTTTCGCCGATTGTTTGCATAGAAATCATAATCTTCCCGCCGTCCGGAGTGTATTTAACGGCGTTGGAAATGAGATTTTGGAAAACTATTCTTACCAGGTTTTGGTCAACGCTTATGGGCGGTATATCTGAAGCATATTGCTTATCAATGAGTTGATTCTTTCCTTTAATTTTAGGCTCCAATTCTTGAATGCAGGAATTGGCTATCTCAATAATATTTGTGGGCTTTGGTTCTATGGCGAAGGTGCCCATCTCAATTCTTGAGACATTGAGGAGCGCGCCGACCAAGTCGGACATCCTCTTTGAAGATCCGTAAATTTCCTGGGTGTAGTCCTTTTGTTTATCCGTTAGCTTGCCGGCGTCGCCGCCCAAAAGCATTTCCGAATACCAGTTGATGGCGGATAAGGGAGTGCGTAGTTGATGGGAAGCGAGAGAGACAAATTCACTCTTGGAACGGTCTACTTCTTTTTCTTTCGTTATATCTCTTTCCACACCGACATAATAAATTATATCTCCATTGTCATCCAAAATCGGGGAGATGCTGGACCTGGTGTCGTAGAGTTCGCCTTTCTTGCGCTTGTTTCGTATCTCTGCGACAAAGGGCTTCTTTTCCACGGAAAGCGTATGCCACATCTTAGCGTAAAACTCTTTGGGCATTTGCCCGCCCCAAATGCGCGGATTTTTGCCTATTACTTCTTGCCGGCTATAGCCGGTTATGTTTTCCATGCCTTTATTAGCGTAAGTTATCGTTCCTTTGGGGTCGGTAATGATGATATGGTCCGAGGCGTTATCTACGGCAAACTTGAATTGGCTCAGTTCTTCCGCGGTTTTCCCGAGCGATACATAGGCTTTTTCTTTTTCCGCCTTATTTCTGATGCTTACTATGCTGTAGGCAAGATCGCCGGCAAGTTCTTCGAGCATTTTTACTTCATCGGCGTTAAAAAGGCCTGTTTCCGCGGCATAAATGTTGATGGCTCCGAAAACCCGATTCTCCGAGAAAAGCGGCACTACCACGCTTCCTTTATAGCCGCGCTTCGTCGCATCCTCGTACCATGGTTTAAAATCCGGATTTTTGGAAAAGTCGGGGTTGATTACCGTTCTTTTTTCGCGGATAGCGGTCCCCATCGGCCCCCGGCCTCTTTCCGTGTCCGCCCAGCTCGCGTTCAGTTTTTCGATATATCCTTCCGTATAGCCGGCCCAGGCAATGGGTTTCACGGACTTCTGCTCGTCATCCATCGCAAAGCCAACCCAAACCATCCGGTAGCCGGCATTCTTAATCAGTATGTCGCAAACTTCCTGGACAAGCTTGTTTTCGTCCGTGGCCTGGATTGCTGTTTGGTTGGCCTCGCTTATGGTTATAAGCGCGCGGTTAACCTTCTGAAGGTTTCTGCTTTTCGTTTCGATATCGGCGGTCATGCCGGCGGCAATTTCCACGGCTCGGCGCCTACCCTCTAAAAGATAATAGGTAAGAAAAGCGATGAGCAGAGTGACTAAAAATCCTCCCACCAAAACGATTGTGGGGCCGATGCGCCGGGACACGAACTCATTAAAGGCCGCGGTAGAGTGGTATCTCACGGTCCAGCTTCTTCCTCCTATGACATATGTAGTTTGACGTTCAAAAGCCGGTTTATAATCGGTCGCTATTCCTTCCGATTCCGCGTCGGTGTCCAGGATAATCGCCCGGGGGTCGGCTTTGTCGCCCTCAAAAATATCCGCATCCACAAAATTACTTGTGGCGCCGCTGGTTTGTAAAAAGATATCCGCCAATAGGGATTTTACCCTGAAGACCAGGCCTACCACTCCGATAATATTTTCCTGCCTCTCCTCAATTGTTCCTTGTGGGAACCCGTTTTTATACACGGGCAGAAGTATGACAACGGTAGGTTCACCGAGAATTGGCCCCGGGAAAATCCTTGTAGCGGTGGGAAGGTTGGTATCGCGGGCCACCGCTATCGTTTCGGGGTAAAGGCCGCTCAAATCCAAGCCGAGCGCTTTCCGGTTGGTGCTGTCCAGGGGTTCGGTGTAGAGTATCAGATAATATTCCTCTTTGTCCGTAGTCGTCGCGACGGTAAAGTCGGTAAATATCTCCGGAGAAAGAGACCTGTCCTCCCGGACCTTCTTTATAAATGCGTCGAGGCCGGATTTGGGAACGCGTTCAGCATAAGTTAGAGCCGTAACCGTACCGTAACCGCCGGAGGTAAATAAATTGTTCGCAAAAAACCTAAACTCATTCCGCTCAACCGATTGGCTGCTGGCGAAAAGCCCCTGCATCGCCCTCAAAATATTATTGTAAAAAGCTCTTCGTTGCGCCAGTTGATTTTCTTGATTTTGTACCTGGCTGTCAAAAATATTTTGAAAATCTTTTTGGTTGGTGGACTGAACTGTATTATAAATAAAAAATGTAACAGCTCCGAAGAACAAAAAAACAAAAAACGCGGCGATTATCGCCTTTTGATGGACAATATCCGGTAGTTCTTGGAGGGCCTTCTTGATGCTGGTGGTTATTTTGTTTCCGTAAGCACGCCCTTTACCTTTTCAACTATTTCGTTGATGGGGTGCTGACTTTTAACAAAATAGTCCGCCGCGCCTAAGGATATCGCCCTTTTGATATCCGAGTCCTCGCCGAGGTTTGAGACAACGATAACCGGGATACCTTTCATCTCCTGGTCCTCCTTAAGTTCTTTTAAAACGGTGAATCCGTTCTTCTTCGGCAAAACCAAATCCAAGGCAATGACGTCAGGCTTAAAGCTCCTGGCCATAGTTACGGCTATTTCTCCGTCCGCGGCGACCTGAACCTCAAAATCGGACCGCTCAAATTTTTCCTTTAAAACCTTGGATAAAACTTGTTCGTCCTCCACCACTAAAATTTTCATATGGTTAATTTTTACTTTTTCCCCCTTTTTTTACCGCTGGGTTCTAAATACCCACTTACGTTCATTATACACCAGAATATGTCCCTTTGCCAAAATAATTACCCGGGCAACAATAAGCCGGCCACTTTCTCCACTATTTCGTTGAGAGGGTGCTGACTTTTAACAAAATAATCGCTTGCCCCCATTTTGAAAGTCTTTTTTATTCCTTCGTCATCCGAAAGATTGGATATTACAACCACCAAAGTATTCTTGAGACTTTGGTCATTCCTTATTTCTTCGAGAACGTCAAAGCCGCTTTTCCCGGGCAAGATAAGATCCAATAATATTAGGTCGGGATGATTTTTTTTGGCTTCCGCGAGGCACGAGTTTCCGTCTCCCGCAACCTGGAGTTCAAAATCGTGCTTTGCGAGCTTCTCTACGAGAGCCTTGGAATGTGACGCATCATCCTCGCAAATTAAAATCTTTTTGGGCGATTCGGTTTTTAACGGCATTATTCTTTTATTTCTTCCACGTTCTCGGATAGATAACGCTTGGTCTTATCCAAATTATCCCTCATCCGTTTCAGATAAAATTCAATTTCCTTGGACTCTTCGGCTGTTAGCGTCCCGTCTTCATAGTCGGATATCATCTTGTCCACATCCTTCCGGAGTAAACCAAAAACAACGGAAATATCCCGTTCCGCGATAATAGCTCTCCTCCCCCGTTGTTCTTTGGCAAGTTTTTGTGTGTAATAGCCGGCCACAAAACCGCCTAAGAGCAAAATAAACAGCATCACGGCGAGCAATCCGGAGGTTACCTCAAGTCCCAGGAAAACAAAGAGCGGCCTCGGACGGACTTCAAACGGCGCTTTGACCGGGAAGCTCAGGGCTCCTCGCTTATCTTGGGCCAATACTTCCACATAATATTTTCCGCCTCTTGAAGGCAGCTCGAAGCTCGTGCTCCAATTTCCGTTCTGATCCGGAGCAGGTTGCTGGGCCGGGGATATCAAGTCACCGTTTTCCCCCTTTAAGGAAACGGAGACAGTTGTTCCCGTGGCCGTGCCTCCGCCGATTTGGAGCGGTCCTTCCCCTATATAGGTATCTTTAGTCATAGAGGATACGGTCGGCGCCGTAATCGGCAAAATCTTTAGATCTACGCTTTCCTCCGTTATGTTTCCCGCCAGGTCGTAGGCACGAATAACTACCTTATATGTCCCCGGAGTCTGGAGCGGAAGCTTAATAGCCGTGCTTGTTGTAAAAATCAAATCTTCATTCCCTACCTTAATCCGATAGCGGTCTATGCCCGAGGGCTGATCGCTCGTGCCGAAACGGAAAGTCGGGTCCGGGGTATCGGTGGAGGTGCTCTCGTCCACGCGGATATTAAAAGGAAGCGGCGGAGTCGTATCTATGGAAATCTTGTAGTGCATGGTTGCCCCCCAGCCGAGATTGTTATGGAACCGCACGTGCAAATACCATATGCCTTCGTCGAGCGCCGCGAAATATTTATTGTCGAAAAGTCCTTCCGAAACAGTCGGGGCAGAAGCTGGGTCTTTATTTATGGCGGTTGCCACTCCATCCGCATCTACCGGCAAAGTCCAGGAAACAAGAAATTTGTCCGACACATTGCTCCATTTAGCTTGATCCGGATATAGGCTGACGGTTAGAGCCGGCTTTGAAGCAACGGTTGTTGCCGGCGTGGCCGGTCTTTTAATCTGGGTAGGCGGAGGTACGGCCTGGCTAGGAGGCGGAGTCGGCTGAACTTGGACCGGCGCCGGGGCGCCCGGTATTGTGCCTATCGTGAATTGAGCGCCGGTCATACCGGAAAGCAAGCTTGTGCCGCTTCCGTCAGCGGCAGTTATCGCCGCGTCGCTGAACGTAAAATTGGCAGAACCGCTGCCCGTAGCCTTAAGATTTATTTTCAAGGCTTCAAGCGCCTTGCCGACAAAGCCGGACGAGGAACCGCCGATGAAAGTTATTTGCCCGGCGGTATTATCGAATCCCGGATCTTGCAACCAGAAATTAAATACGGAACTATTTTTATCTATAGAAACAACCTGAAACTTATCTTTGCTGAAGTTAATAACAGCCTGAGCGGCGTTTACACTCGCGTCTTCGGAGTTTATCCTGACCGTCGCGGAAAATGTATCCCCTATCGAAATCGCGGTCTTATCCAGAGTTATGGAAAGAGTGGCGGCAAGCCCAAGTCCGGGAAAAACCATAAATCCCAGGACAACCGCGCCTAATAAAAGATTCCTTTTCATTAATTAATTATAACAATTAGAACTGGAGGCGGAGTGTTTTTAGGAAGATGCTAAAATCAGTCACATCTACTTTTCCGTCGTTGTTCAAATCGTCCAATAACTTAACAGCCTGGTTCGTGGAATTAAATCTGAACAGGAAAATACTCGCGTCGGTTATGTTGACCTTACCGTCGCTGTTAAAATCCACCTGCGGCATAAGGAGGTTTGAAACATTGAATACTTTTTGGATGGACGGGTCACTCGACCTCCCTGAAATACTCTGCGTCGCAATTATAGTATGGCTACCGAGCGACATATCGCCGGTTCTGATTAGAACACGATAGGTTCCAGCGGCACCTACCTGAGCTCTTTCAATAATATTGCTTCCGTCCACTTTGAAACTGACGATGGAGTTAGGAGAAGAATAGCCGACGATAATTAAACGATCTCCTTTTGTGACCGTGGATCTGGAAAATCCTATGGTCGGCGAGACAAGGATGTTTCCGACCTGGATGATATCACTCGCGTTCACCAGATTTACGTCGAATACCCTGCTCTGCGCGATCCGGCCGTCCTTATCCTGGACAAGAAGCCCGTAGGAACGCGCGCCGATTGAAATCCCGCGAAAATCTATCTGGAAGATGCCGCTAGCTGAAGCCACGGTAGCCTGCTTAAGAACTGTTGCCGTTTCGCCCAAAGCCACAATACTTATCTTCGCCCCGGGGTATGCCCTCCCCCCGAATGTCACTCCGCCGACAACCGGTACATTAGCGGACGCTCCGCTTCCGCCCCCGGAAAATCCAGGCTGCAAAACTGGCGCGGTTGTAAACGTAAGATTTTGAACCGAGGAGGTGTCCAGTCCGGTAGCATTGGAGTCGGTAAGCGAAAGAGTAACGGTCTCCGCGGTAAAGTCGTTAACGGAAGCGACACCCGTGCCGTTCGTTATGGTTATTACTCCTCCGCCCGTGGCGGAACCGGTTACATTCAAAGTTACGGAATTATTATAGTCGGTCTGAATATTGTCACTGTTGTCTTGGGCTTGAATTGTTACCAACACCGTGTTTCCGACTTGGCTCGGACCCGCCGACAAAATTACTATTCTGGTCGCGACTATCGGGACGGTACTTACGGTAATATTATCGGTTCCGACGACGAACCCTCCGGTGCCGCTCGGGCCGCCTGAATTGTTGGAGACGGTTATGGTCCAAGTTCCGGCTACGTCATCGTAATACCAGAAATTGGCGGTAGAGCGCCCGTCGTCTATCGCCGCGGAGGTAATTATATTCCCGCTGGTTGCCGCGTCGTAGAATTTTTTATTCGCGCCGGTAGAACTGCTCCAAAGATAGGCCAAATCAATGCCGGAGGTAACCAAGTTTCCGAACTGGTCTTTTCGGGTAACCGTATAGGGCGCGCGGGTTCCGACAAACATACTACCCGGATTGCTTAAAATAAATTCGTGAGCAACCGCGGGAATCACGTGCACAAAGGTGGATCCGTCGGCGAGACCGGCTAAGCCATCCGACGAGGTGGCGTTATCGGAAATAGTAACCGTAGTCGTTGCCGCTGTCTCGTCGTAATACCAAACCTGAGTGGAAGATACGCCAGCCGTAAAGTTAAAGAAGGTTATCGCGCTTCCGCCCGAGGAAGCATTATAGAAGCGTTTATTAACATTCGCGGAAGCACTGTAAAGATACACGGTAGTTAATCCGCTTGTTACGCCGTTCCCCGCCGCGTCTTTCCGGCTAACGGTCAAGGCAAGCCTTGAACCCGCGGCCACATCACCCGGGCTCGTAATGGAGAATTGGGCCAAAGCGCCCGGAGAAAAGGTTACGGTTTTTGCGGAAGAGACATTCAAACCCGTGCCTCCGGTGTCGGTGAGTGTTAGGTTAACGGATTGCGCCACGGTATCGGTCAGGTCTTTAGTTCCTACGCCGTTGGTTATGGTCACAACTCCTCCGCCCGCCGCGGAACCGGTAGTGTTCAAGGTAACTGTGCCGTTAAAGGTAGTTTGCACGTTATCGGAACCATCCTCCGCCTTAACAGTTATGGTGACAGCCGCGTCAGTCGTGGCCGCCGGCGGGTCCTGAATAACCAGCCGCGTGGCTACGATGGGCGCCGGGGAAAC
>JAVHQZ010000061.1:8172-12347 GCA_036171415.1 Minisyncoccota bacterium
TCTTTGCGGGTCACGGTATAGGCCGCGCGCGTACCTACGGTTATCGTGCCCGGGTGGTTTAAAGTAAACGTCGCTACCGCGCCCGGGACAACAGCCAGGGAATCCGAAGCGTCGATAACGCCCGTGTTCCCGTTCGGCGCGCTGGCGTTATCCGAAGCGGTTATGGTCCAATTGCCCAGCGTGTCATCGTAGTACCAAAAATTAGCTACAGATTGCCCGTTCGCGATGAGTACCGAGGTTAAAACAGTCCCCGCGCTCGCCGCATCGTAGAATCTTTTATTCGTGCTTGAAGAATTACTGTATAGATAAACTGTGTTGCCGCCGGAGGTTACCAAATTTCCATACTGGTCTTTGCGGGTTACCGTGTAGGCCGCGCGGGTGCCGGCGCCGATGGAGCCCGGGTGGCTAAGAGAATATTGAGCAAGCGCTCCGGCCGCGAAAGTAACTTGTTTAGTGGAAGTTATATCCAGTCCGGTCGATTGACTGTCGCTAAGCGAAAGCATCGCTGTTTCCGCCACGGTATCGGAAATATTTATAGTGCCTACGCCATTAATAATATTTACCAATCCTCCGCCGGTCGAAGTGGCCGAGCCGGTTAAGCCAAGCGTCACGTCGGTTTGATAATTTGTATCCACGCTATTGTCCGGTTTTTGCGCCTGCACGGTTACGGATATCGGCGCATCCACTGTCCCGTTCGAAGGCTGGATTATTACGAACTTTGTCGCGACAGGTTGAACGACCAATGAATCCGTTCCGTCCGTGATGCCCGTTGCCCCGTCCGCTATCGGCGTAGCGTCAGACGCGGTAATAGTTACCGTTGCCGCCGTGTCGTCGTAATAATAGAACGAGGCGAGGGATTGACCGTTTGCTATCTCAACCGAGGTTATCGGAGTGTTCGAAATATTATCCGCGTAGAATACGTGGGTCGCGCCCGTAGAATTTGTATATAGATAGACCGCTGAAGTGCCGGAGGTGTTTACGTTGCCGAAAGAATCCTTGCGGGTCACGGTGTAGCCTACTCTCGTTTTGGCGAAAGTTGTTCCGGGATGGTTAAGTAAAAATTGCGTGGTTACTCCGGAGCTTAAAGCGACGGATAGAGCCGCGGAGGTGGCCTGATTGTAATTATTATCGGCGGCCTTGGTCGCGGTAACGTTGCAGGTACCGTTAATATCAATTACGGAAAGTGTGTTTCCTGCCACCGAGCATCCGGTTGAAGCTCCGACGGAGAAAGTAACCGCGCCGGTGCCGGATCCCCCACTAGAAGAAAGAGTGGAAGTTGTGCCGTATTGCACGGTCGAAGGAGTGGCGATAGCGGTAAGGGTGGCTTGGGTCGCTTTAAGGAGAGGTACTGTAAGAGCCGCGCTGGTTGCGGAGAGATAGTGCTTATCGGCGGCCTTGGTCGCTGTTATCGAACAGGTGCCGGAGGCATTGGTTACGGAAAGAACAGTGCCGGCCAACGAACATCCGGTTGAGGCTCCGGCAGAAAAAGCTACCGCACCGGTCCCGTTTCCCCCGGTAGTAGATAGGGTTGAGGTTGTGCCATACGTAACGGAAGAAGGGGTAGAAACAGCCGTCAAAGTTGCCTGAGCCCCTCTGGTATCCGTCGCGACGGTCACGATACCCGTTGTTGCGTCAAAAGAAGCGTTTTCCTGATTGGTCGCGGCAGAACTGGTAGAGCCCCAAGTACCGTTAATGGTTCCTACTCCTCCGGTTCTTAGAGCATTCGCACTGATGTTCAATCCTGCGCCGATGTTCGCCGTCGCGGTCCCCGTAGGCGCTATGCTAAGTGTGCCTGCGACAGAGATTCCGCTTGTTATCGTTTTTGAGCCGGAACCGGAAAGTGTTAAGTTCGCATACGCTGCTACATCAGGTGTCTGCGCCCCGCCATTATAGTTCACGGTGTTTCCGGCCGCGGACGCGTTCAATGTAATGTTTGCCGCCGGCGTAAATGCTCCGCCTATATTCACCACTGCGTTTGTACCTTGCGTCCACACCGAGGTTCCGCCCGTCCTTAAATAATTTCCGCTTAGGTTGACCGTGCCGTTATTGGCGACGGTTTTCGCGTTTGAATCTATTTCAACCGCAGTCAAAGTTCCGCCCGAAGCAATAGTTAAAGTATTCGCTATAGTAGTGATTGCGGTGAAAGTTATATTCGCGGTTGAAGAAATGGTGGTCGGCCGCTGTATGAGTACCTTGCTATTGATCGTACCGCTCCCGCCGATTACCGACGGATTAAGATTCGTTTTTACTATTCCGGTCGCTCCGTTAATTGTTCCGTTCACGGTAACATTACCGGTAGTGCCGACCGTAAGAGTAAATGCTCCGTTAAAAGTTAATATAGCGCCCGAGTTTACGGTAACGCCGCCGTTAGTTGTGTTTGCTCCGATATTTACGCTGTTGCCTCCGGTCGTGGCGATAATAACGCTGTCGGCATTCGCCGGTGCTACTCCGCCGACCCAAGTTGTCCCCGCGGTCCAAAGACCTCCGGTGGCAGTTGATGTTCTTACCGCCGCCTCGGCAAGGTTAGCCGAAAAAAGTGCCGCGACAACAAAAATCGCGGCAAATAAAAATTTCCCGAGTGAATTAGAAAAAAATATGCGTTCTTTGCCCATTATTTAGCGGTTTTGTGCCTGTGGCACCATCTACCTCGCTTAGATGCCGCTGCCCGGCGACCAGCGCCGACAACTTATCTATATATAGTATAGCAAACGACTAAAATATCCGTGGGGATAACAATCCAGCCGGTCCATGGACCGGCTGGATTGTTATTTTGCCCGTTATTTTGTCTGCCCCGCGGAAATTTCTCATTTTAAGAACCAACCTCTTGCTCTCCACTTTTTAGCGACAGTGGAGGCTTCTCGCTCTTGAGCCATTGTGAGTAGATGTTCATGGCTAAAGAATGAGAAGCCGGAACCCTTCATGGTTCGAAAATGAGAAATCGGAGCTCCTTATTGTATTTCGACGGTCGCTCCGGCGGCTTCGAGCTTGGCTTTCAACTCGTCGGCCTCTTCTTTCTTCAAACCTTCCTTCACCATCTTCGGGGCCGCGTCTACAAGGTCCTTCGCCTCCTTGAGGCCGAGGGCGGTAGCTTCGCGAACCGCTTTGATGACGTTCAGCTTCTGCTCGCCGACAGCTTTAAGGAAAACATTGAAAGAAGTTTTCTCTTCAACTGCGGCGGCCGGTCCTGCGGCGGCCATCGGAGCCGCGGCGGAAATGCCGAACTTCTCTTCCATCGCCTTCACGAGCTCCACGAGCTCGGAGACGGACAATTTCTCAACTTCGGAAAGGATGCTGTTTATTTTATCTGCCATGTTATTTTTTTATGATACTAATATACGAATTTTACTAATGAAACTAATGGATGCGAATTATTGTTTTATTCGTATCATTAGTACCAATTTGTATATTTGTATCTTTTATTGTCTTTCGACTTTTTGATTTATGATTTCTTAGCTTTCTCGTTCAGGATGTGCATGAAGGCGCGGAGCGGTGTAGCGAACATTCCGAGGACCATACCCAGCGCGACTTCGCGCGGCGGGAGCTGTCCGTAGAAAAGAATTTTCTGGGCGTCCGCGAACTCCTTATTCGTGATGTCGTAACCGCCGAGAATCTTTTTGATTGAAGCGGCTTTGAGCTCTTTATCGGTTCCACCGAGCGAGTTAAAGAATTTATAGATGGCGCCGCTCGCGGCTTCGAATCCCGATTTAGAAAAAACCGTACCGAGCGCGGATTTAAACTGGCGCGCGTCCATATCAATTCCCTTCTCTTTCAGCATGACGTTTAAGAGGCGCTTCTTTAAAACCAACATGGAGGCCCCGGCCGCGCCGACTTCCCGGCGAAGACGGCGGAGGTCTTCCGTGCTGACTTTATTGAAGTCCACGAAAAGCAAAGCGTCGCTTCCCTTTAGGAATTTCTCCGCTTCTTTGAGTTCCGCTGTTTTCTGAGTTTTTGTTTTCATGTGTAATTGTTGTTACTCCCGCCATCGGCGGGTTTATCCGCCTCCGGAGGAACATTTTATCTTTATAAAATAAAATGCGACCTTGGATGTTCCAGAAGTCGCAACAAGTACGTAACTATTGTTGTGCCTCGGCGGTACCTCTGCCTTTTTAGGGGCTGGCCGCTGTCTTTGGAACTTGGGATAAGTATAGGAAAATGTAGGTTTTTGTCAACCCCGT
>JAVHQZ010000062.1:0-1413 GCA_036171415.1 Minisyncoccota bacterium
CCGATAGTCGTGGTCATGGGTCATGTGGACCATGGGAAAACCACGCTTTTGGACTATATAAGGAAGGCGAATGTCGCCGGCAAGGAAGCCGGAGGCATAACTCAGGCCGTCGGCGCGTATGAGATTGAACATGCCGGCAAAAAAATAACCTTCATAGACACGCCCGGACACGAGGCCTTTTCCAAAATGCGGGAGCGGGGAGCGAACGCCGCGGACCTGGCGATTCTGGTCGTCGCCGCCGAGGAAGGCGTAAAGCCCCAGACCAAAGAAGTTATTAAAACTTTGGAAGCTACCAAAACCCCGTTTGTCGTAGCGATAAATAAAATAGACAAAGTTGGAGTAGATATTGAAAAGACCAAAAACGATTTAATGGCGAATGGCGTGTATCTAGAGGGTTACGGCGGCCAAACGAGCTTTGAGCCCATCTCCGCCAAAACCGGAGAAAATGTGGATAAGCTTTTAGACCTGGTTTTGCTTCTCGCCGAAACCGAGGAACTTAAAGCCGACGCATCGGCTCCCGCCAAGGGATATATTTTGGAAACCAGGCTAAATAAAAACCGCGGAATTGAAGCCTCGGCGATTTTAACCGACGGGACCCTGCGCCGCGGAGATGATGTCGCAACCCCAACCGCCAAAGGCAAGGCGAAAATTTTAGAAAACTTTGCGGGGATTGCCGCTGATGAGATTCAAGCCGGCGCTCCCGCGCTAATCGTCGGCTTTGAAGAGATGCCCCAGATAAGCGAAACTCTTTTTTCGGGAAGCGAAGCCTCGGCCAATTACAAAAAAGTTGTTCCGGATATAAAATTCGGCCTTCCCGCCACGGAAGAACCCAAGGATTCTATCGTTTTGATACTCAAGGCCTCCGACTCGGGTTCGCTTGAGGCGCTCTCGGGAATTATCCGCGCTCTCCCGCTTCATAAACCGGTAAAAGTAGTGGACGAGTCCGTCGGCGAAATAGGCGAGGGAGACGTAAAGCTCGCGATAACTTCCGGCGCGACTATCGTCGGTTTTAAAGCCAAATTGGAACGCTCCGCCAAGGCGCTTGCCGAAACGAGAGAGATGAGAATAATTTCTTCGGAGATAATTTACGAGCTGGTTAAGGCCGTGGAGGATTTGGCGAAAGAATCCGAGGCCGGGAAAATTATCGGCGACCTGAACGTGCTCGCGGTTTTTAACTCCGCCAAACTGGACAAACAATTGGTCGGAGGAAAAGTTGTTTTGGGAATTTTTAAAAATAAGGGGCAGGTGGAAATACACCGCGCCGGAGTAAAAATCGGCGAAGGCCGCATCGGCAATCTGCAAATGAAAAAGGCGGACGCGGTTTCCGTCCCCGAAGGACAGGAGTGCGGAGTCATTATCGGCTCGTCTATGCTTATAGAGAAGGGGGACCATCTTTTGATCAGGGAAAAGAAA
>JAVHQZ010000062.1:1513-12072 GCA_036171415.1 Minisyncoccota bacterium
GGGATGAGAACTTTTCGCAATTTACGCGTCGGCGAGTTAATCCGGGAGGAGTTAAGTAAATTTTTTCTCCGGGAAATGGATTTCCGTGGCGCATTCGTAACCATTTCTTCCGTGGAAATTATCGGCAAGCTTGAGTCTGCCCTGGTGAGGGTCAGCGTCATTCCCGAAGATAGAGGGAAAGAAGTCTATGAGCTTCTCCTGAAAGAAAAACCGACTATCCAGTTTAAGCTCGGTAGGATTTTAAACATAAAACCCATGCCCCGACTGGATTTCGGGCTTATCCGCATAGAAGAGGCGGAGAAGATTGAAAAATAAACCCCCGTTATCGGGGGATTTATTTTTTTGGAGGCGCCGGGGCGCAGAGGCGGGCCCTGCACTTCCGCTATGTTTTGCGGAGCAAAACAAATTATTGAAGGTCGGTTCGAACGAGTTCGATCTCCGCAGCAAAATGAAAAACTTCCGACAGACGGGAATTTTTCATTTTGAGGCGCCGGGGAGAATCGAACTCCCGAATAGTTCTTTTGCAGAGAACTGCCTTACCACTTGGCTACGGCGCCTTTTGGAGACGTGGGTAGGGACTCGTCACCCTACGTATAGCAGCTTTCAGACCGCTTGCGTTTGGTACTTCGCCACCACGTCGCTTTTAATATAGCAGATTTTTTGGACGGGGCAATTCCGGCTTAGAGCGGCCTCAAAACCTGCGCTACGCCGACTGCGGCGAGGACTACGAGAAACGCCAAAACCTTTTTGCGGTTCAGCCCCTCTTTTAGGAACACGACCGAAGCAAAATAAGTTAGAAGCGGTTGTAGTGAAAAAAGAAGCCCGGTGTAGATGATGCCGGATTTTTGAATGCTTAAGAAATAAAGTATCCAGCCTACGGAGCTAAAGAGATTTGTTAGTAAAAGGAAAAGAATCGCCCCGCGAGGAACTTTCGCGCTCTCTTTTAAATAGAACCAGCCGAGAATGAGGGCAACCAACCCGTCCTGGAAAACCATGAGGACTATGGCATCCCAGGAGCCGAGTATTATTTTGGAGAGAAGCGCTCCGAACGGAACGACAAATAAGAACCAAATGAGAAAAGAGAGTGTGTCCTTTTTTATCTCGAAACGATGGTGGTCCCAATGGGACCAAATAATGACGGCGAAGGAAATTACGGCGAGGGCTATTATAAAAAGATTTCTTTCGTCTGGAAACGCCAATGCGGAGAAAATTATTACCGGCAATCCGGCCAAAAGTCCAAGCATCGTCATTTCGCTAAGCGTGTCTTTTTCTAGTGCCCGATAGTAAAAAAGGTTCGTGCCGATACTGATTCCCACACGGGCCAAAAATATCCAGAGCAGCGCGCCAGCGAAAAGGGCCAAAGAAACCGGCGACTTAAAAATCAGAAATATTATAAAATCAAAAACGAAAAGAAGCGGAAAGCTTAACCCCACATAGGTTTTATAGCCGGTCTTTTTGAACGAAAGTATCGCCTTATCCAGCGTAAAAGAAACCGACTGGAATATGGCGCCCAAAAAAGGAAGGAGGGAATTCACAATTGAATTTTAGCATAAGACCCAATATCTACGTGTTATAATTAATACATGGTTGACTTAAATTCAATCAATAAACACCATCTTTGGTATATAGTTGGGTTAATTGCTACCGACGGGAATTTAAGCAGCGACGGTCGACATCTGAATATAACCTCTAAAGATAGAAAGTTTTTATTTTCCGTACGGAATGCTTTGGGGTTGGATAATAAGATAGGGCTGAAGGCGCGCGGCGGTTCCAAGAATAAGATTTATTCCAATTTTCAATTCGGCGACGTAAAATTTTATAGATTTTTGCAGAGCATAGGATTAACTGCAAAAAAGTCTTTAACAATGGGCGCGATAAAGGTCGACGATGGATATTTTGAGGATTTTTTACGCGGAGTAATCGACGGGGATGGATGCATATCAACCTGGATTCACAAAACAAATTTTCACAGACAATGGTCGTCGCGCGTTACTTCCGGGGCTCCAATTTTTATTTCTTGGCTAAAAGACGAGATTGAGAAGCGTTTTGGTGTCAGCGGAAGATTACATAGGGCTGAGTCGAGTTATCGGCCGAATCCGCTCTATACTCTTAAATTCGGCAAAATGCCCACTCATGTTATCCTGAAAAAGATATATTATAAGAATTGCTTGGCACTAAATCGAAAACATAGGCAAAGCACCCTGTGTTTACAGGATGAAAATAAATTTGTAAAATATGGTCAAGTTATTAAAGGCCCGGGTGCTGTAATTGGTAGCCAGAGCGGACTTAAAATCCGCTGAGGGAAACCTCGTGTCGGTTCGATTCCGACCCCGGGCACTGGCGATAAAAATACCCCTCTCGGGGTATTTTTATTTGGAGTAATATAAGAAGCGTGAAAGAACAACGAATCATTGCCCATCTTGACATGGACGCTTTTTTCGCCGCCATAGAGGAGCGTGATAACCCGCGGTTTAAAGGACGGCCGATTGTGGTCGGGGCGGACCCGGAAAACGGCAAGGGTCGGGGCGTGGTTTCAACCGCCAATTACGCGGCCAGGAAGTACGGAATCAAATCCGCCCTGCCAATTTCCAAAGCGTGGCAGTTTTCCGAAGAAGCGAAGAAGAAAGGTTTGCCCCCGGCGGTATTCGTCGGCGGGAGCTTCGGAAAATATTCGGCGGTGTCCGAAGAAATTATGGAAATACTCCGCAAATATTCGCGCCTGGTGGAGCCGGCCAGCGTAGATGAGGCGTATCTGGATTTAAGTTCCGCAAAAAGTTTCAAGCAGGCGGAAGAAATTTGCAAAAAAATTAAAGACGAAATAAAAAAGCGGGAACGCCTTACCGCTTCCATAGGGCTCGGCCCCAACAAGCTTATCGCAAAGATTGCCTCCGACATGCAAAAGCCCGACGGACTGACGGTTGTTTTGCCCGAAGACGCGGAGAGTTTTATGGAGCCCCTGAATATCCGCAAAATTCCGGGTATCGGCCCCAAAACGGAAATTGTTTTAAACAAGCTGGGCGCGCGAGTCGTAAAAGACCTGAAGAAATTTTCGCTCGCAAAGCTCAAAGAACTTTTGGGCAAGTGGGGAGAGGAGCTTTACCGCAAGGCTCGCGGTGAAGACGATTCGGAGCTAGTGACCGAGTGGGAGGCGAAGTCCATCGGCGAACAGGAAACTTTTCATACCGATTCCCGCGATGCGAATTTTATAAATGAGCGCCTAAAAGACCTAACCGACGACGTTTACCGGCGCTTCAAAAAAAGCGAATTTAAAACCTATAAAACCGTGGGCATTACCGTCCGTTTTTCGGACTTTGAAACCAAGACCCGCGCTCACACGCTTTCCGCTCCGGCCTCGGACGGAGCCACTCTATATTTTGAAGCGCTAAGGCTCCTGATGCCTTTCTTGGATAAGCGGGAAAATCCGCGGGGTAAGGCCGTCCGTCTTATCGGCGTGAAACTAGAAAAATTAGAGTAACTCTTATTCCACTCAATTCTTTTTTTGTTTGGTCTCTATATAGAGACCAAACAAAATGATATAATTAAATCAAGTAAATATGCCGAAAATTCCAAAACACAAACTTAATCCAAGGTTGAAAAGCGAATCCGCCAGAAAATTACTTGCGGAAATAAAGCATGTATCTTCAACCGAAGACATGAATAAATTTTTAAATACGTTTTTTACCGATGGCGAAAGAGATTTAATTTTACGAAGAATCGGAGCGATGATCTTATTGTCGGAGGGCAGAAAATACAGAGATATAAAAGAAGAGCTCCAGATATCCAGCAACACGCTAAGCCACGTCTGCGACATCCTTCTTGGCAGGGGCTATGGCAGAAATCCCGAAAGGCATAAGGCTAGAAACGGGCATCCTTTTTCCATGCCTAAAAAACACCGGAGAATTTTTCCCAAATATTATAAAGGCGCAGAAAGCATTATTTGATTTGGTCTCTATATGGAGACCAAATCAAATATGGAATACGGTGCTATAATAAATCTATATGAAGGCAACTTTTTTTGAGGCGACAGAATCGGAAAAACTGGCGCTTACCAATCTTTTGCCGGGGATGGAATTGGATTTTCACGCCGACAAACTTACCCCCGACACCGCCAAGCTCGCCAAGGAGAGCGATATAATTTCGGTATTTATCGGCTCCCAGATAAACAAAGAAATTTTGGACCTTTTGCCGGCCTCGAAACTGATTCAGACCCGCTCCACCGGTTTTGACCATATAGACGTTGATGCCGTTAAGGCCGCAGGGAAAACCTTTGCCAACGTTCCGGGCTACGGTTCGCATACCGTCGCGGAGTTTGCTTTCGCTCTTATACTCTCCCTGGCGCGAAAAGTTTTTACCGCTAGACATCAGCTTCTTGAAGGAAATAACTTCGATGTATCCGCGCTACAAGGAATGGAGCTCCGCGGGAAAACTCTCGGTGTCGTCGGTACCGGACGTATCGGTAAAAATGTAATTAAGATTGCCAACGGCTTCGAGATGAAGGTAATCGCGAACGATATGGTTCCGGACGAAAAATTCGCAGCGGAGCAAAAATTCGAATATGTGGATATGCCGACCCTCCTCGCGCAGTCGGACATTGTTACGCTCCACGCGCCTTATAACGAAAAAAGCCACCATCTTCTCAATAAAGGAAATATTCCGACCATGAAGAAAGGGGCGTTCCTTATAAATACGGCCCGTGGGGAACTTGTGGAGACAGAAGCGCTCCTCAAAGCGCTGGAGTCCGGAGCCCTTGCCGGGGCGGGTTTGGATGTTTTGGAAGGAGAGCGCCAGCTGAAGGATGAAGCGGCGATACTTAGGGCCAGCGCGGAATTTGCGGACTACAAAACTCTTTTTGAGGACCATGTTTTGATGGATATGCCGAACGTGGTTCTGACTCCGCACATCGCTTTCAATAGTTTTGAGGGCGTGCACGAGATTTTAGAAATTACCGCGGAAACATTAAAAAGTTTCGCGGCCGGAAAGACCGGCGGCTCGCTTTAATATGGATAGAAGCTCATCCAAGCAGCCCTTTTCTATGAATATTCGCAGCGCTTGGCTGCGGCTTCGTCAATCCTCGTCGCTGGATGTTGACCACATACAGCTTCCTTGTCTTTTCTCGCCTCGCTCAAGCCCAGTCGAAATTCATAACGAAAATTACTTCTAGGATGAGCTTCCGATGGATAAAAAATTCCGCGGAACTTTCAATAACTCCCGGCCGGGAAATCGCGTTAAAAATCACCGACGCTGGGCTTGAAGCGATAAATACCGCGAAAGTGGTCGCGGAATCCGTGCGCGTTGACGGCGACATTTTACATGTTAAAGATTCGGAATTTGACCTCAAAAAATTTAAAAAAATAAAAGTTATCGGTTTCGGCAAGGCATCAAATGAGGCCGCGGCGGGTTTGGAAAAAATTTTGGGCGAAAAAGTAACCGGCGGGGCGGTAATAGACATAGCGGCTGGGAAGGGTGAGTTTATAAAACATTTTGTCGGAACACACCCCAGGCCGACGCCGCAAAACGTGGAAGCCACCAAGCATATCGTGGATTTGGCCAACGGCACGACCGAGGAAGATTTAGTCATCGCCCTCGTCTCAGGAGGAGGTTCCTCACTTCTTTGCTATCCGCAATCGGAATGCGACCAAAATGCTTTGCTTTACGATCGGTTCCTTAAAACCGGCGCGACCATCCAAGAGCTGAATCTTGTGCGCAAGCATATTTCGGCTTTGAAGGGCGGGGGCTTAGCGAGGCTTTTTTACCCCGCGACGATTATCGGTTTAATTTTTTCGGACGTCTCCGGCGATCATGACGAGATTGTCGCTTCGGGCGCGACTTTTAAGGACTCGAGCACGGTGGAAATGGCGAAAGATATTTTAAAAAAATACAATATTGACGAGAAAGAATTTGAATTTACGGAAACTTCGAAAGAAGACAAATTTTTCGAGCGGGTCACCAATGTCACCTTGGTTTCAAATAATCTAGCCCTCGCGGCCATGAAGAAGGAGGCTGAATCCCTGGGACTCCGCGCCAATATAATTTCTTCGGAGATTTACGACAAAGCTCGGCTGGCGATGAATAAAATGCTCGCCGGCCTTGAAGGATACGATGTGGTTTTAGGCGGCGGAGAAACCTCGCTTGTGATAGATAAAAAAGGCGGTTCCGGCGGACGGAATATGTTTCTGGCTCTTGAGGCTATCCAGCACCTAAAAACAGATATGACTTTTGTGGCCATTGCCTCGGATGGTCGGGACAACTCCGATGGCGCGGGGGCGATAGTGGATTCGGGAACCGGTGAAAAAGCCAAAAGCCAGGATTTGGAAATAAATTTGTATCTTTCGAATTACGATCCTGAAAGAATGTTCCGCGAAACCAAGCACGAGATAATCATGACCGGCCCGACCGGCGCCAACGTTTCCGACCTGATGATTTTGGTAAAAAAATGAATCCCGTTAGAAATCTTGAGCGCCAATAGGAAAAGTTTTAATTATATTAAATATGTTAACATGCTCGATATAAAACAAACCACCGCTCGTAATTTCTAACGGGATGAAAGCCAAAATAAACAGGATAGAGGCGAGAGAGATTCTGGATTCGCGGGGTAACCCGACTCTTTCGGTCACCGTCCAGGCGGGCGGGGTGCGCGGGACTTTTGATGTTCCTTCGGGCGCCTCAACCGGCAAGCACGAGGCCTTGGAACTTCGGGACGGCGATAAAAATCATTTTGAGGGGAGGGGGGTTTTAAAAGCGGCCGGGAACATCGTTCATATAATAGAGCCCGCTCTTATGGGTATAGACGTGTTGGATCAAGGGGCAATAGATAAAAAGTTGATAGAGCTTGACGGGACTCCGAACAAATCCAAGCTCGGGGCCAACGCGATTTTGGGCGCGAGCATCGCCTCGGCCAAGGCGGCGGCGATTGTAAAGAATGTGGAGGTCTACGAGCATCTCCGAAGCCTTGCGACAATGAACCCGTCCCGGAAGGCCCCGCTTCTATATATGAATCTTATAAACGGCGGGCTCCACGCCCGAAGCAGGTTGGCGTTTCAGGAATACCACTTGGTTCCGCAGACCGAAAGCGTGGAAGAGGCTCTGGAAATCGGCACGAAGGTTATGCATCTTTTAGGCGCCTTAATCGTTAAAAAATACGGCCCGTCAAGCGCGAACTTGGGGGACGAAGGCGGGTTCGCGCCGGATTTGGAAGACGTGCGTGAACCGTTGAAACTCCTTTCCGCCGCGGTGCACGGCGCAGGGGTAGAGAAGAAAGTTAAATTTGCGCTCGATGTAGCCGCCTCGTCTTTTTATAAAAACGGAAGTTATCTTATAGGGCACCGCCACATGAATGCCGACGAACTTAGACGCTTTTACATAGAACTCGCGAATGATTTCCCGATTTTTTCCATTGAAGACCCGTTTATGGAAGAAGCTTTTGATGATTTTTCAAAACTTAATTACGGCAAGGTTCTGGTAATAGGCGATGATCTGACCGTTACGAACGTTGCGCGGCTTAAAGAGGCTATAAAACACGAATCGGTTAACGGGCTAATAATTAAGCCTAACCAAATCGGAACGCTTACCGAAACAATAGCGACCATGAAGTTCGCCCGGGAAAACGATTTGGAGTGTATCGTGAGCCACCGCTCCGGAGAAACGCAGGATGATTTTATCGCCGACCTCGCTTACGCCTTCGGTGCATTCGGGCTCAAGGCCGGCGCGCCGCAAAGAGAGGAAAGAGTGGCGAAATACAATAGGCTCCTAAAAATAGCCGGTTAGGCAGACTTTCCAAAATTGTTTCCGGAGCATAGAATCTCTACAGCTTATTTGAACGCCCTAGGAGGCGCTATGCGCCCTGCAAAGTGTATTATTCTGATTCTGGTGATATCTTTTCTTGCCGCTTCGCCATGCAGGGCGCTTGATCTGCCCTGCTGGAACAAGCCCTCTTGTTTCAGCGGATTTACGGGCGAGCCGAAATTCGGCTTGGGTTTCGTAGATGTAAACCCGCGCTGGTACAAGAGTCTTGACGACATATCTCCCCGAATGCGTCAGGACGCGGACTACAGTATTCTTTTCAATTCGCAAAAAGACCGGATTCCCTACATTCACACCGCGGAGTCCCAACGGGCGGTGGATGAATTCGCCGGCGACGTCATTTCGTCCGTTGTCTCGCCCCTGACCTACCGCCTGCCGCTTTACCCGGATTTCACGGCGCGGCGGGATAAGATAAACAACGCAATCAGCGGCGCGATGCCGGAAATTAAGAACGATTACTACTCCGTGCACATCCTGCCCAGGGTAGACTTCAGCCGGACAAACCCGGTATCTCTGGGCATCAAGGTGCGCGACGGCGAGGAGTTGGGCGACATTTCCCTCCGCATTCACGAAACGGAAGCCATGGTTCATGTGTATAAAGGGGTGGTGGCTGTCGGAGGATATTCCTTCAGGGACAGTTCCTGGTATACCTATGTCGCCGGGAAAATTCCTTTACCTTGGTAGCTTTCGGCCCCGACTTTTTAGCCGGGGCTTTTTCTTTCCAAAACAAAAATATAAATCCGTGTGTTATAATTCGGGGAATATCACAAAAATAAATGTTTAAAAAATTTAAAAAAGAAAAACACGAGTTCATTCTGCCGTTTGAAAAAATAACCATAGAGAAAGTCGGCAAGGTGGGAGGAAAAAATGCCTCTTTGGGCGAGATGATAAAGTATTTGCGGCCCAAGGGCGTGCGGATTCCCTCCGGGTTTGCCATAACCGCCGATGCTTACAGATATTTTTTGGAAACTACGGGACTTAAGGGATTTATCGCGAAGACGCTGGACGGCCTGGACACTCAAAACCTTAAAGATTTGGCGCGACGGGGGAAAATTGTGCGGGAAAAAATCCGCTCGACCCAAATACCGCCGGAGCTTAAAAAAGCGATAACAGCGGCCTATGGGGACTTGGAAATAGAATATGGGAAGCGGCCGGACGTGGCAGTCCGCTCTTCCGCCACCACCGAAGATTTGCCGGGAGCTTCTTTCGCCGGCGAGCACGAAACATTTTTACACATTAAGGGTCCGGAGCAGGTGATTAGCGCAACCCGCGCCTCCATGGCTTCGCTATTTACCGACCGGGCTATTTCCTACCGCCAAGACAAAGGTTTTTCTCATTTTGACGTGGCGCTCTCGGTCGGTGTCCAGAAAATGATCCGCTCCGACCTCGGCTGCGCCGGAGTCATGTTCACACTAGATACCGAATCCGGTTTTCCCGGCGTAATTTTAATAAACGGAGCCTGGGGGTTAGGCGAACTTATCGTGCAGGGCGAAGTCACTCCGGATGAATTTTTGGTTTTCAAAAAAACCGGCGCGATTATCAACAAACGCCTCGGCAAGAAAAATCAGAAAATTATCTACGGGCACGCGGCTGGCGGGAACCGGATGATAAAAAAGGTGGCGACCGACGAGAACGAGAGAGGCTCTTTTGTTTTAAGTGATAAAGAAATTTTGGAGCTCGCGGATTGGGGGCAGAAAGTTGAAGATCACTACACCCGCCACAATAAAAAATGGACGCCGATGGATATGGAGTGGGCGAAGGACGGCGAATCCGGAAAATTGTTTATGGTTCAGGCGCGCCCCGAAACAGTTCATGCCTCGCGCGACTACTCCAAGGTTAAGGAGTACGAACGGAAGGGCGAAGGAAAGCTTTTGGTTAAGGGCGCCTCGGTCGGAAGTAAGATTGCGACCGGAAAGGCCAGAGTTATTTTGGAAACCAAGGACTTAGGCCGGTTCCAGAAAGGAGAAATTCTTATCACGGCGATGACCGACCCGGATTGGGAGCCGATTATGAAAATCGCCTCGGCTATCGTAACCGACAAGGGCGGACGCACCTCCCACGCGGCTATAGTTTCCCGGGAGCTCGGCATTCCTTGCATAGTAGGAAGCGAATTTGCCACCAAAACCATAAAAACCGGAGACCAAATAACCGTGGACACGACCGGCACGGAGGGCTTGGTTTTGAAGGGGATTTTGAAATTCAACGTTATTGAACACGACGTCAAGAAAATGCCGAAGGTTCCGATAGACGTGATGATGAATATCGCGACTCCGGGCACGGCTTTCGAAAAATCGTTTTTACCGAACGACGGCGTGGGTTTGGCGCGCGAGGAGTTCATTATCGCCTCGGACATCGGTATCCACCCGAACGCGCTTCTGGACTACGAAAAATATAAAAAAGGCACGGCGAAAGAAAAAGCGCTTGTTGCGAAAATTGACGAGCGTATCGTCGGCTGGAAATCCCCGACTCAATTTTACGTGGACAACCTCGCCTACGGAATAGCCCAAATCGGCGCGGCGTTTTATCCGAAGCACGTCATCGTTCGTTTTTCGGATTTCAAGACCAATGAATACCGGACGCTTTTGGGCGGCGAGGCTTACGAACCCGTGGAGGAAAATCCGATGATCGGCTGGCGCGGAGCCTCCCGTTACTATGACCCCAAGTTTAAAGACGCCTTTATTTTGGAATGCCGGGCGGTTGCGAAAGTACGCAAGGAGATGGGACTTATGAATGTATTGCCCATGGTTCCCTTCTGCCGG
>JAVHQZ010000063.1:0-2502 GCA_036171415.1 Minisyncoccota bacterium
TCACCCTTCGGGCCGGTCGGACCAATCGGTCCGGCGGGGCCCTGTGAGCCGGGTCCCCACGTAGAGACGAGTTTGCCGTCGCACGTCATGGTATAGGCGTGCGGGGTCAAGGCATCCAAGACCGACCAGGCAACGGTACAGACGGTACCGTTTTTGCCGTCGGCACCGGTGTCGCCCTTTTCACCCTTCGCGGTATCCGCCACGTGATAGCCCAGAATCTGGACGACCACGTCGGTACTCGCGAGAGCGTTCAACAGGTTGAAAGACTGGCCGTCGTAGCCGCCGAATCCGATCGGCGCGTCATAGACCTGAACTTGTCCGGCGGTCGTCGTTTCTTTCGCGCCGTTCTCGTAGATGAGGAACAGCGGCTTGTTGAATTGCGTAGTCTGCGACAGCATTTCGGGAGTGAACCGGTGGCCGTCGAACAGTAGCGCGCCATTTTTGGTGCCGTCGTTGTAGCTCCAGACCTGGAGGGTCAGAGCCACGACATTGACGTTCGGGATCTTATCCGCGCACTCGTTCGTGTGCGGGAGGTCGACGAGATGTCCGCTGAACTTGTAAACGCGGTTCTCGCCCGGCGAGAAATCGCCGGTCTCGCGCCCGTAGAGATTGCCGTAAGGCGTGCCGTCGTAGGTCGACCCCTTGCGGGTGTCCACGAGCTTGCACGGTCCGTCGATGAGCTCTTTGAAGAGCGTCCGGTCGGCCGGCTGGGGCAAGGCGAGGATCGTGCGGACCTGGAGGCCGCTCGTGGTCAGGGTGTCGTTCACCTCGCCCACGGGAACGTGGTACGGGGGCTGAACCTGAGCAATGGCGGCCATGCTGCTCGCAAAGATTGCGAGAAGCATGATCATGAAGAATTTCTTCACAGCTTCTCCTTTTGAGCCCTTCGGCTCGGTTGTGGCAATCGGAGCATCCGACTGCGGTTTAAAGAACCGGGTTTCTGAATCCGGTTATCGCTACATATTTCTATCTCCTATTGTTTCTTGTGTAAAAGAGCGCCCGGTTTCGTAGGTTGAGCTTTCCACCTAAGCACACAGGTTGACCGCATAGTACCCGACAGGGCTTGTTTTGTCAATGAATAAAGGGGCCAAGAAACCTTGATTTATGAGGTTATTTTGCCTGTGCATAAGCGGCCCTTTAACCCTGTTTTTAGGGGATTATGGTAACGGTGAGCCCTGGATACAGAAGACAGATCCGTAAGGTGAACGTCACGCAATAGCGATATTGGTATAGAGATCCGGGGCTCACTAAAAACCCGCCGCTTAGGCGGATTTTTAGTTGATTAGAAGGCATGGCAATGTTAGACTCTCGCTTGTAACCCCCTAGAGACCCGCGAAAACGGGCGATTTACGCGATTTATATCTATGGCACAAGACAAAATCCCGCACCAAAACGGGCATTTGCGCCTAACGCATTCGCTGGGCGCGAAAACAATGATGCCCGTTTGGTGTCGGGACAAGTAATCTAAATAAAAATGAACGATAAAATTATCATCAAAGGGGCGAGAGAACATAACCTCAAAAACGTTAACCTGGAAATTCCCCGGGGGAAGATGGTGGTTTTTACCGGTCTTTCCGGCTCGGGTAAATCCAGCCTGGCTTTTGATACCATTTTCGCCGAAGGCCAACGCCGTTATATAGAATCCCTCTCCGCCTACGCGCGGCAATTTTTGGGGCGTTTCGAAAAGCCGGATGTGGATGAAATCGAAGGACTCTCTCCGGCTATTTCCATCGACCAGAAAAGCCACTCCGCCAATCCGCGTTCCACGGTCGCTACTATCACGGAAATCTACGACTATATGCGCGTGCTTTTTGCGCGCACCGGAAAACCTTTCTGTCCGAAGTGCGGAACGGAAATCCGTAAGATGACCAACGAAGAAATTGTGGACACGGTTATTCAGATTGCCAAAGAAGATAAAGATAAAAAGAATATGTTGATTCTTGCTCCGGTCATCCGCGGTAGAAAAGGGGAGTATTATCAGACGCTTTATGATTTTTTAAACGCGGGGTTTAGGGAAGTGCGCGTGGACGGCAAAATGCATTCGCTCCATGAGCGGATTGATCTTGCGCGCTACAAACAGCACACGATTGAGCTCGTTGTAGACCGGATCCCTAGCGGACTGGATTATAAAGATAAAGATAACCGTTTGCGACTGTCGGAAGCCGTGGAGTCGGCGCTTAAATATGGCCATAACGTAGTTACCATAATCGCGGACAAGGAAGTTTCGCTTTCCGCGCAGTTTACCTGTCCGAACGACGGTTTTTCTTTCCCGGAAATAGAACCGAGACTTTTTTCTTTCAACAGCCCCTACGATGCCTGCGAGGCTTGCCACGGCTTGGGAATAAAAGAAATCTGGTCCGAAGAAATCTGCGAAGTCTGCGCGGGCAAAAGACTTAAGGAGGAATCTTTAAGCGTGCTTATCAACGGCAAAAATATTAACTCCGTGGTCAGTATGTCTATTGAAGAGGTGCAAAAGTTTTTTGAAACGCTGACTTTGAGCAA
>JAVHQZ010000064.1:0-2494 GCA_036171415.1 Minisyncoccota bacterium
GTATCCAGTTAAAAGACCGGGAGTTGGCCGTGGTTTTTTATGACCCGACAACGCCGCTAGCTAAAAAATTAATCGAGGATCTCACCGCCAAAAAATATAGCGTTAAATCTTTCGTGGTTTCCCAGAGCGCGCTGACCCAGGCTTGGAGTTATTATCAGTTCGTCGCCGCGGAAAAAACAGTTATAACCGGAAAAGTAGAAATCGACCAAGAACACTTTTCCGCGCAACTTACGAAATTTAAAACCTTCCAGATAGTGGAGCAGGCCCTTTCCGCGATCGATTATCAAAAAGAAGCGGTAAGCGACCTGCTGGAAATAATCCTCGCGGGCGCCTTGGCTACGAGAACTTCGGATATCCATTATGAGGCGGAAGAAAAAACGGCGCGTATCCGCTACCGCATTGACGGTCTTTTGCATGACGTGGCCCCCGTGCTTCCCAAGAAAAATTACGAATCTTTGGTTTCAAGAATAAAGCTTCTCTGCAACATGAAGCTTAACGTCCATAGTGAGCCGCAAGACGGGCGCTTCACCATCAAAATTCCCGGCAAGGAAATAGAAATGCGCGTCTCCATAATTCCCTCGGAGTTCGGAGAAACGATTGTCATGCGTATTTTGGACCCGGCCGGAATTAACGTGACTTTGCCGCAGTTGGGGCTCCGCGCCGATGATTTGGCGATGGTGCAAAAAGAACTATTGAGGCCGAACGGATTAATTTTGAATACCGGCCCGACCGGTTCCGGTAAAACCACAACCCTCTACGCGTTTTTAAGAACGCTCGTAAATCCGGAGGTAAAAATAATTACCGTTGAAGACCCGATTGAATATCGTATTGTCGGGATTGAGCAGACCCAAGTGGATCCCGACGCCGGCTATACCTTCGCGGGAGGACTGAGGGCAATCGTGCGCCAAGACCCCGACGCGATACTTGTCGGTGAAATCCGGGACCTTGAAACCGCGGATATCGCGCTTCAAGCCGCACTCACCGGTCACCTGGTGCTTTCCACGCTCCACACAAATAGCGCCGTCGGTGCCGTGCCCCGGCTCGTGGACCTGGGCGTAAAGCCAGCCTCTATCGGCCCGGCCGTAACTTTAATCATTGCCCAGCGCCTAGTGAGAAAACTCTGCGACAACTGCAAAAAGCCGGTGGAGCTGACGCCGGATTTAAAAACCAAAATAGACAATTTTTTCAAAAAACTTCCCGCTCGCGTGGATAGGGCGACTTACGCGAACGTCACTATGTTTTCCCCGAACCCCGGGGGCTGCGAAGTTTGTAACGGCTTCGGCTATAAGGGACGGCGCGGAATATTTGAATTTTTCAAAGGTGGGCCGGAACTTGAGGAAATTATTTTGAAAGAAGTTTCCGAACGGGCGCTCCGGGAGTTGGCAAAAAAACAGGAGATGGTTACCATGCAGGAAGACGGGGTATTGAAGGTGCTAACGGGAATGACCACTTTTGACGAAGTGGAGTCCGTTACCGGCCCGATAGAGTGGTCCCCCACCTAAGAGAGAAGTTTGTCTGATTCGGTTTTTTGGGCGAGCCCTTTCAAAATATAAAATTTTTTACCAAAAGGAGGCGATTTTATTGCGGCGCGACAAACGAAAAATCAATTCTCTCTTAGGTGGGGGATGAAAAAGAAAGCCAGCTCTTTCGAGCTGGCAGAGAGGAGCGACCGTCAATCTACTTTTTGCGGAGAGCCTCCACGGCCTTCTCGGCGATTGCGTCGAGCGCCCAGATCGCGGCAACTGCGCCGCCGCCCCAGCTGAGGTTACCGGTCGCGGCCCAGACGTTCAGGCCAAGAATGATGGAATAGACAAGAACTCGCATTGCTAATACCTCCTTTCGTGCCATTTCTTAATTAAATAGACACGCGATATTCGACTCAGACCTGGGGGCGTTCCGGTTAGGGAGGTTTCTCTTTTACGCTAGGCGAAAAGAGGATAGAATTGTTTCGAGGAGAGGATTCGCCGAGGCCAATCCATCCTAATATCTAAAAAAAATTCCTGCCCCCAGATCTGAGCCGACTATCAATTTGTGCCTAATGTTAGCATATAAATAACTATTTGTCAACCCCGGTATTCCCCAGCTAAAACAAGGCCTAAAAGCCATATGGAAGACAAAAACCTAAAAAATTTCAACGACGACCAAGGTATTGACCAAGCCCTCCGGCCCACGAAGTGGGATGAGTACGTCGGCCAGGAGAAGATAAAAAAGAACCTTAGGGTTATTATCGATGCCGCGACGAAGCGTAAGGAGGCGATGGACCACATTTTGTTTTCCGGTCCCGCCGGCTTGGGCAAAACGACCCTTGCCTATCTCGTCGCGCGCGAAATGGGAGCGCAGGTAAAAACCACTTCCGGTCCTGCCTTGGAAAAAATGGGCGATGTGGCGGCAATTCTTACGAACCTCGAGGCCAACGAAGTTTTGTTTATCGACGAAGCACACCGCATCAACCGCCTAGTGGAAGAAGTTTTGTATCCGGCGATGGAGTCCAGAA
>JAVHQZ010000065.1:0-11912 GCA_036171415.1 Minisyncoccota bacterium
CCAATTCACTCACCCCTGCTTCGCCGAAATTGCCGAACCACTCCACAACCTTGTAGCCGGTTTGCTGGTTCTCCGACAAATAAGCCGTTGTTTCTTTAATGAGCTTGGAGTCGCCCAAGATTACGATGTTCGTGGCGCCGGAGCGGAAGAGCCCGAAAACTGCACTCCTAAAGAAGTAGTCAAAAAACAAGAACACTACGGAGAAGAGAAGAAGGTTGGTTTTCGGAGTAAGCTCGAAAAGTCCGCCGAAAACATAGAAAACGACGACGGAAAGCATGCCGGAAATAAACACAGCGCGGACAATAGAACTAAAGAGAACGCCCCGGCTCCGGAAAGAGGAATGCCTATAGAGGTCGTTGATATAAAAAACCAGAAGCCAAAGAACGAAAATTATGGAAAAAGGCTTAAAGTGCGTGGCAAAGTAGGAGCCGAGCGTTTCGCCCCGATAACGGATGAGTAAGGTTATAGCAAGCGAGGCGTAGAGAATAACGACATCTCCAAAAAATAACGCCGCTTTTTTGAGTCCCGACATCAGCTTTATATTATGCGGAAATCGGGGTTTTGTCAGCCCCGCCCACTATTCTACCCCTTGTGAATATTTCCAGTTGAACGACCGTCCAATTGGAAATATTATAATATATAAGCGAGGACAGATATATACACGTACGCATATTCACGCACACGTATGCCTGTCCGGATACACATGAAAGGTGATATTTCATACAAAATACTTTCCGCCCTCTCCGACTCTGTAATCAACGTCAGTGATTTATTTTCTGTAATTTTGGCAGCCGGGCACGGGGCATCTATAGGCCAGCTGAATTTTCGACTAGAAAAACGCAGAAAATTTCGCGAAACTGTGCGAGTCAAAAACGAAGATGTCCGGGCAGCCAGGGCAAGATATTCCAGTATTGTTTCTAAATTAAAAAAGGACGGGTTAATACTCGTTGACGGCCGAGAGGCGAGGATAACAAAAAATGGCTTGGCTAAGTTGGTATTTCTTAAAAACAGGAAGGCGATAGAATTGCCCAGGATAAATTACGAAAAAGAGACCGCAAAGATTTTTACTATCGTCGCTTTTGACATCCCGGAGAAAGACCGGAGAAAGCGCGCCTGGCTTCGGAGGGCGCTGGCGGAGATTGGCCTGGAAATGATTCAGCGCAGCGTTTGGCTCGGCAAGGTTAAAATTCCGGAAAGTTTCATAAGAGATATGGCTGAATTAAAAATTTTAAACCACGTAGATATTTTTGAAATAACCAAAGCGGGAACATTGTCCCGAGTCGGCAAATAAGCCAGCGCCCTTCCGAGGGAGCCTATTCAGGCGTGAATTATATTTCCAATTGAACGACCGTCCAATTGGAAATATTTGGCACCGCCTGTGCGTCTCGTTTGGTAGCACCTGCGCCCTTGGTAGGAGCTGCGCAATTGGTAAGAGCGGTAATTAGAATACAGGCGCGCAAAAACGGGTTCAAAAGATAGATGGGATTGCTGGTCTAAAAAAAGACATAAATAATAAATTGCTATTCCAAGGACTTTGTATTAACGTACAAGCAGTTTTTTAAAGTAAATTCTTGTGAAAAAGGAGGTTTGATTGAGTAGTTCCGAAAAGTACTCCAACAGGTTCTCGAGTATTTTGCTCCGGGCGACAGTCCTGGCCTTTTGCTACGCGTTTTTTTCTCCGATACTTAAAAGCGCTTGGGCGGGATGGTCTTCGCTTGCCGGCAATTTTCCCGGCTACGGGCCTTGGCCGCATATCTTTTCCGCCGTTGCTTTTGTCGCCGCTTTCGTAGTTTTGGGCTGGGTACTTGGCACCAAGCCGGTACGCTGGCTTAAGAAGGGAGCCGGAAGGCTTTGGCGCTATCTGGTTTTGAAGCGCTTCTCCGCTTTGGAAAACGGAGAAGACGGAAAAAGCTGGCGTGGCAAAGAAGTCGCCTATGCCGAACAGGGAAGATTCGGAGCGAGGGAAACGGCCCCGGTCTGGTCTCTTGGCGTTGTCACTGCCGACTACGGCGAGTGGGTGGGGGTATTCCTCATTACCCCGCCGGGCGGAACCTCCAGGCTTATCTATGTTCGGAAGAACGGCGATCTAATCTGGCCGACCGGCAGGTCAATCAAAAACCATGCCGAAACCTTTGTGACCATCGGTAACGGCGTAAACCCGCAAGATTTTCTGCCCGAGAGCGGACATCCCTAACTGCGGGAAAAAGAATTATGCCTGAACACAGGTAGGCCACAACCGCCATGAAAATGGCGGCTTTTCTATTAGCACTTTGTTCGGTCTGCCCTAGCGGAAGAATGGCATTTGTGCCGCGCATTTCCTCCCCGCGGAATAAATTACTTTTTCGGGGGATTCCGGAGACTTGTCTAGCTTGGTTCGCTTTTGGCGGTAGACAAGCCGAGGCATAGGCGGGACGCTCCGCAGGAGAGCGGCAACGCCGACCCCGAGAAAGTAATTTGTGGAGCCCTTTACTTTTATTTCTACCAATTTAGAATTAACCCTATGACACAAAACAACGAAGTTGAGATTTTAAAAGAAGGGGAAAAGATTTTGATAGAAGAGCACCGGGCCCATCGCGACTGGCTTTTGCCGGCAAGCATTTTAATAGCGGCCGTAATGATTTCCGGGTCAATATTTTATTTGGTGAAGAGCGGAAGTGTTCAGCCGAAGACTCCGGCGGCAGCCGACCAGGGAGGCGCCGCGCCAGCAATCAGCGGAGATGTTTCTAAAATAGGCAATCGCGACGCGATTTTGGGCGACCAGAACGCGCCGGTGACTGTTGTGGAATACGCGGACTTCCAATGTCCTTTCTGTGAGAGATTTTTTTCCGACGCGGGGGCGCAGATTCGCGAGCAGTACGTAAAAACCGGAAAAGTTAAAATGATTTACCGCGACTTCGCCTTTTTGGGTCCGGAATCTACCGCCGCCGCCCAAGCCGCGGAGTGCGCCAAAGACCAGGGTAAGTTCTGGGCCTATCACGACGCTCTCTACAATACGGAGGCAGTTGATGCCAAAGAAAATAACGGAAACCTAAACCGATCCCTGTTTCTTAGCTTGGCGAAGAATTTGAAAATGGATACCGACGCGTTCACTTCCTGCATAGACAGCAATAAATATTCGGACGTGGTTTCCAAGTCCGTGGCGGACGCGCAAGCTTTCGGCGTGAGTTCCACCCCGACAATTTTCGTCGGCACGCAAAAGATATTAGGCGCTCAGCCGTTCTCGGTTTTCCAAGCGGCAATAGACCAGGCGCTCGGAGCGAAATAAGAGGCACCGTTTTCTAAAATCAGCCTATGAAAACTTATTGGACAGGATTTGTCATCGGTATTTGGCTCATAGTTTCACCGTGGATTTTGGGTTTCAGCGGGATATCTCTCGCCAAGTGGGATTCGGTATTTATCGGGTTGATTTTGACTTTAGTTTTCGGCTGGGAGATTTTTGGAGAAAGAGAAGAGGAAGATAAGCCCTAATTTCCAATTGCTAATTTCCAAAAAACTATATATAAAAGAAGCGGTTATTAATTAGATATTAGAACTTAGAAATTAAATTCATGTACGACCTTATAATCGTGGGCGGCGGTCCGGCCGGAGTCTCGGCGGGAATTTACGCGGCCAGAAAAAAGATAAACGCGCTTTTAATCGCGGAGTCTTTCGGCGGGCAATCCGTGGTTTCTATGGATATCCAAAACTGGATAGGGACCCCGTCCATTTCCGGCTACGATTTGGCGAAGGCGCTTGAGACGCACCTCAAGTCCATGGAGGGCATAGAGCTCCTGGAGGGCGAGCGGGTGGAAAAAATAGAGAAACAAGCCGGCGGGTTTAAAATTTCGACCAAGAGCGGAAAAACTTTTGAAACCAGGTTTATACTTCTCGCGGCCGGAAGCCGCAGGCGCAGACTCGGAATTCCCGGCGAAGACAAATATGACGGCAAGGGCGTGGTCTTTTGCTCTACCTGCGACGCGCCGATTTTTAAAGATAAAGAAGTAGCGGTTGTGGGCGGAGGGAACGCGGGGCTCGAATCGGTCGTGGATCTTTTCCCGTACGCCAAAAAAATATATTTGATTGTCCGTTCCGAGGCACCCAAGGGCGACCCGGTGACGCTCGAAAAAGTCACAAGCCACAAAAATGTGGAAATAATTACCCAGGCGGACGTGCAAGAAATTTTCGGAGAGCAATTTGTGACCGGAATGAAATATATGGACAGGAAGGACGGACAGGCCAAAGAATTAAAAGTGGACGGAGTATTCGTGGAAATAGGCTCTCTTCCGAACTCCGATCTGGCCAAGGGGTTGGTTAACATGAATGACCGGGGGGAGATTATGGTGGATCACAAAACGGAACAATCTTCCGACCCGGGAATTTGGGTGGTAGGCGACGTTTCCGATGTTTTATACAAACAGAACAATATTTCCGCGGGAGACGCGATAAAGGCGGTGCTCAACATCTACGATCGCCTAATGAAATGATTGGTTGTTGAATATTTACCCCCACACCTATGCATAGGTGTGGGGGTTTACGACAAGCTTATGAAGGAGAAGAGCGCGGCGTAGCAAGTCCCATCACTTCCGGGAGCAGGCATGAAAAAGCCCCGCGTTTAGCGGGGCTTTCAAATTCAAGCCTCAAGAACATTTTTGTCCACATTGGGCCGGGTGGGCCTCTGCGGGCGAATCAGCTCTTTAAATATTCTTTCGTAATAGTCGCGGACTTCTTGATATTCCCAAACATAACCGACGAAGGCGGTAAGAAGCCAGCCGAAACAAATCAGGAAGATTGAGCCGACGACGAACCTCCGCCACTTCCTACCCAGGGTGCGGCGGGTGCCGCCGACAAAGGAGAGGAACAGCGCGAAGAGGAGAATCGTAATGGAAATAACAGCCAGCGTCCCGATTTGGGCATCGACCGGCTCTGTAAGATAAATGCCGATAGCGAAGACGAGTACCGAGAATAAGCCCGGCACTTTTTTCATTTTCTCTCCAATTCAAATAAGCTGCCTGAATATTAGGCTTTGCCGGCAGGGCGAGTCAATTCCCTGCCTGCCGGCAGGCAGGTTGACCCCTCCTTTTTTGAGGGCTATTATTAGCAAACAAAGGTTGTGTCTGCTAATAAATAAAATGAATTTTAAACCTCTATCAAACCACTTCTTTTTGGAGGCTCTTTCCGAAGAGAAGACTACCAAGTCGGGAATAGTTTTGCCGGAGACGGCGGAAAAAGAAAAGCCCATTATGGGCAAGGTTGTGGCCGTCGGCCCGGGCAAGAGAAACGAGAAGGGCGACGTGATGCCGATGACTTTGAAAGTCGGCGACACGGTTCTATTTAAAAAATACGGACCGGACGAAGTTGAATTGGAAGGTAAAAAATATCTGGTCGGAGACGAGGACGATATTCTCGCGGTAATAGAGTAGGGGGCAGTGGGTAGTTGGTAGTTTATAGGTTTTAGTAAACACCAAACCAGTCAGACCCATTCTATAAACCACTCACCACAAACTACAAACTAATTAACAATGGCTAAAGAACTTAAATTTAACGAATCGGCTCGGGCAGCGCTTAAGAAGGGAATAGATAAGCTCGCCGAAGCGGTCCGGATGACTCTGGGACCCCGGGGACGGGCAGTGGTTATAGAAAAGGGATACGGCGCGCCACAAGTGACCTTTGACGGAGTGACCGTGGCGAAAGAGATTGAACTGGAGGACAAGTACGAAAATCTCGGCGCGGAGTTTATAAAACAGGCGGCGGACAAAACCAACGACAACGTAGGCGACGGCACGACCACCTCCGTAGTTTTGGCGCACGCCATGATAGACGAAGGCGAAAAAGTTATAAATGAAAAAGGTTTCAACGTTATTCAGCTCGCGGAGGAACTTAAAAAAGCCAGCCGGGAGGTGGTGAAAAAATTGGAAAGCCAGAAGGAGCTTATTAACGACACCAAGAAGATTCAGGAGGTGGCAACTCTTTCCGCGAAGGACGCGGAAATCGGCAAACTTATTTCCGAGGTGATGGAAAAAATCGGCAAAGAAGGCGTCGTGACTATTGAGGACTCCAACACTATCGGCAACTCCTATGAGATGGTGGAGGGTATGCAATTCGACCGCGGCTACATCAGCCAATATATGGTTACGAACCAGGAAAAGATGGAAACCTCGCTCGAAGACCCGTATATTCTGGTGACCGACAAGAAAATTTCTTCTATTCAGGAAATACTTCCGCTTTTAGAAAAAATGGTGCAGAGCGGAAAGAAAGAACTTTTGATAGTGGCGGAGGAGGTAGATGGCGAAGCGCTTACAACTCTCGTAGTGAACAAACTTCGGGGCATCTTTAACGTCCTCGCGGTGAAAGCCCCGGGCTTCGGCGACAGGAGAAAAGAGATGCTTGAGGATATCGCGGTTGTTACCGGCGGACAGTTTATTTCCGAAGAGCTCGGCAAGAAGCTGGATGCCGCTACCTTGGACGACTTGGGCCACGCGCACAGAGTCGTCGCGACGAAAGACAATACGACTATTGTCGGCGGGAAGGGCGACAAGAAATTAATTGAAGAGCGGGTCGCGCAAATCAAGGCGCAGATTAAAAAAACGGAATCGGATTTCGACAAAGAAAAACTCCAGGAGCGTTTAGGAAAACTTCAGGGAGGCGTGGCGGTTTTGAAAGTCGGAGCGCCGACCGAGTCCGCGCAGAAGGAGTTAAAGCAGCGCGTTGAGGACGCGGTTTCCGCGACTCGAGCCGCCATGGAAGAAGGTATCGTCCCGGGCGGAGGCATCGCGCTTTTTAACGTAGCTTCCGAGATGCAAGTGGAGTCCGGCAGCGCCGCCGCCGCCGCGCACCGGATATTGGACCGGGCGCTAAAAGCCCCGCTTATCGCGATAGTGGAAAACAGCGGGGAAAGCTACACCAAAATATTGGGCGATTTGGAATCCAAAAAGAAAAAAAGCAAGGATAACTGGCTGGGCTTTAATGCCTCGCTAAATTCCATCGGCAATTTAAAAGAAGCTGGAATTATTGACCCGCTAAAGGTTACGAAAACCGCGCTTTTAAACGCAGTTTCCGTGGCGGCGAACTATCTGACTATCGGCGCGGCAATCATAGAGATTCCCAAGAAAGAATCGGGCGGAGCCCCTGGGGGGATGCCGGAAATGGGAGGATACTAGAAGTAGTTGGTAGTGAGTAGTTTGTAGTGGGTAGCAGGAGAAATTTCCAATTTCCAATTTTTAATTTCTAATTGAGACCGGGAAGGAGCGAGCATCCAGAACAGGAATTAATAAAACCGCTTCGTTCACCCCCCCCACACACCTAGCTAGGTGTGTGGGGTTTACGTTTGGGTGGTTTTTTTGTTAGGCTGTGGCCAGTTATTTTCCATCCGAAAGAAGGGAGACAAAGTGGACACGCTTTCCGAAAAACTTACGGCACTCAAGGAGGTCGCCGCTGGATTTCTCCGCGAGCGGCTCTACGCTTTTACCCCGCTCGAAGAAGAGGCGCTCAAGCCCTTTTTCACCAATCTTGACCGGCGGGTGTGCTTCATGTACAACCTCCCCCTGACCCTTGGGGACGTTTTGATGGCGATGTACTCGCGCATCAAAAATCAGCGGGGGATCCGGGGCGTATTCGTGGATCAATTCCTGCCTCAGCTTTTGGCGAACCAGCTTGGCGAAGTGGAAATAGATTTCGGCGGCGATGCCGCCAAATTCCTACGGGACAAGGGAATCAAAAACCTTGACCAGTTTGCCTTCCATTCGCTTGTCGCGCGGAACGAGCTCAGAAGATTTATCTCCGCGTTTTCGCCCAGGTATTTTCACGGGCTTATTTCCAATGTTACCGACTTTCGCGGGCCGGCGACCGGCATTCTCGAAGATCTGAGAATGCTGCTCCAGGAAATCGAGCCGAAGGAAGACTACCTTCAGCGGCTTACCTCATCCAAGAGGGTGAAAAAGTTTCTCACGACCTGGCTCGACAAGTACGGACACAACTCTATCGCGAGAATGGCGGGCGGAATCTGGATTTGTTCCGAAAAGATTTCGCTTCTTGCCGCCAAGTCGTTTGAATGGAACCGGCCCGGGTCGGGATTTATCGAACTCTCCACGCGCTACGTGGATATGCACGGCGCGGATCGTTACCCGATAGAAAACGAACTCGAACTTTACGGCGGACCGGAACTCGCAAAACTCGCTGCGGTAGCGCAAGAAGAGAACTTCCGAGCCTATCGGGAATTGCAGGGTGAAAAATGGGACGGTCCCTTTCCGAAATTCCTTCGGGAAAAGTGGGGATATCTCGTGCCCGATGCGCGCGATTTGGAAAACGGCGTCATGGGCGAAACCTGCGATGTGCTCGGGAACTTCCTCCCGCTTTCTACGCTTACTTCGGTCGGCGTGGCTGTAAGCGGAGAGGCTTTCCCGGAGCTCATCCGCCACCTGATTCTCGACGGCACTCCCGAGAACCTGGTTTTGGTGGACATGTTGATAGAGGAAGCTCCGGCGCTGGGCTACGACCAGTTCTTGCGCCACGCGGAACCTTCGGAGTGGCAAAGGCGAACCTGGGACCACTTGGATCTGGAAGTCATGTCTCTCCCGAAACACTTTCCCGGGCAGCCCATCATCCAAGCCGATTTTCCCGCGAACGGTTCGGCCGAAGACATTCTTCACCGGGGCTTCGAAAACCAAAGGGAATTTGAGGAAGCCGTCGATTTTCAGGACGTGGTGGACAAGCTTGTTTCAATCCCTCGAGGACCGCACGACAAACTGCCGCGCCACTTCGAATCTGTTACCTGCCGTTTCGTCGGGTCGGTGAGCTTCAGAAGCTGGCGCGACATTCAACGCCAGGGCTTCTCCACTCATCACCGCACCCTTCTCACTCCGCGGCTCGGCTTCTATTCCTACGACAAGCCCGCTCCCGAGGAACTCGCAATCGCGAGAAAGATGGCGATGAACTCCGGCTTCGGTCTCTGGCGGGCGATGCAGGGGAGCGGCGTGCCGAAACTTCTACGGCAGTATCCGCTCGCAATCGGGCATCTAATCAACTTCAGTTTCGGCGCGAACTTCCGGCAACTGGAATTTTGCAACTGGCAGAGGACGAAGTTCTCGGTCAATCATGAAGTCCGCAGGGTGTTCCTCGGCATGGAACGGGCGATGCGGAGAAAGTACCGCTGGTGGGAAAAGCTCTCCCGCGCGGACACGACTCCGACCTACGTTTTTGCGAGGACCAAGGAGGGAATCCCGCTTCCCGGCAAACATTAACTCTTTCGGAAATTTCAGTCCCGGCTTCGGCCGGGGCTTTTTCTTTACCAGAATTTTGATATAATTCTCAAAAGGTAAACCCCCACACCTAACGGAGAAATTTATAAACCAAGCGAAGCATTCTCCATTAGGTGTGGGGGTAAATAATCAAAAACAATATGAAAAAAACTTGGTGGATAGTTTTGGCGGTGGTCGTGGTCTTGGGCGGATATGCCTGGACAACCTATAACAGTCTTGTGTCCTTAAATACCGGCGTAGACGGGCAGTGGGCACAAGTAGAAACGGTTTATCAGCGCAGATTCGATTTAATTCCGAACCTGGTTGCTTCCGTAAAGATAATAACTAATCAGGAGCAAAGCGTTTTCGGAGCTTTGGCGGAAGCCAGAACCCGTTACTCGGGTGCCTCGACCGTGGACCAGAAGGCCGCGGCCGCGAGCCAGGTAGAAGGAGCATTGAGCCGGCTTTTGGTGGTGGTGGAGAACTATCCGCAATTAGCCTCAAGCGGGAACGTCCGCGATTTGATGGTTGAACTCGCCGGTTCGGAGAATAGGATTTCTACCGAGCGCCAGAGGTTTAATGACGCCGTGAGTGCGATGAATATCAAGGTTCAAAGATTTCCGTCAAACTTAGTCGCGGGCCTGTTCGGATTCAATGCGAGAGAGTTTTTCAAATCCGCTCCGGGCGCGGAAATTGCTCCGAAAGTAACTCCGTAATAAAAAGATGCGCCGACCCGTTTTAATTGCCTTTGCGGTTTTTATATTCGCGAGTTCGGCGTTTTCTTTTACCGCGAAAGCGTACTTTGTTTTGCCCAGCCAAAACCCGACCGGTTTTGTGAATGATTTTGCCGGCGTTTTAACACCGGACCAAAAACTGGCGCTCGAATCCAAACTCTCGGCGTTTAACGCCACGACGACGATTCAGATAGCGATTGTGACCGTAAAAAGTTTGGGAGGGGACACGATAGAAACCGCGGCGCGGACAGTTTTTGACGCTTGGAAAATAGGCGTGGCCAAACAGGACAACGGAGTTCTGATTCTGGTGTCCGCCGGAACCACGCCGGAAGACAGGCAAATAAGGATAGAGCCGGGATACGGCTTGGAGGGTGCCTTAACCGACATTCAAAGCGACCAAATAATCCGAAACGACATGGCGCCGGCTTTTAAGGACGGGCGATACTACGACGGATTTAACGCCGGAGTAGACAGCATCATCTCCGCGGTTAAGGGTGAAGCCGGAACACCTCCGGCCTACAGCGGCGGTTCATCGTCTCCTTTCGGATGGGTTTTTCTTTTTATTTTTGCGATGATTTTTAGGTTACTGGCCGTGTTTTTAGGTAGGACAAAATCGTGGTGGCTCGGAGGAGTTTTGGGCGCGGTTATCGGAGGGGCGGCCGGATTTTTTACCGCGTCTTTAATTATCGGCATAGTCGGAGGAATTTTCATGGGTCTTTTCGGATTGCTTTTTGATTACGGAGTTTCCAAAAGCTATGACAAATGGAAGTCCGGCGGAGGGCAGGGGCCCTGGCTTGGCGGGGGAGGTTCGGGCGGCGGCGGTTTCGGCGGCGGAGGAGGATTCGGCGGTTTTGGAGGCGGACGTTCCGGCGGCGGAGGGGCGAGCGGAGGATTTTAATTTACATGCGGAAATTTCCTGCAAATTTAGAAAAAGAATTTCGTATTTTCAAAAAATTAAATTCGCCCGCGAAGATCCAGGATTTTTTGAATACCTTACCGATAAATCTTGAGAATGGCGGGCGGACCTGCCGGTCGCCGCTTAGTGTTTTGGAAAAAGGGGAGGCTCATTGTCTTGAAGGGGCGATGTTCGCCGCGGCATGTCTTTGGTTTCACGGCGAAGAACCGCTTTTACTGGATTTAAGATCGGTTACCGGGACGATGACCACGTGGTCGCTCTTTTCCGGGAAAACAGGCGCTGGGGAGCGATAAGCAAAACCAACCATGCGGTTTTGCGCTATCGCGAGCCGGTTTATAAAAATATCCGGGAACTCGCCATGTCTTATTTTCACGAATATTTTTTGGATGACGGAGCGAAGACACTCAGAACCCATTCCGCCCCGTTCAAGCTACTCCGCTACGATTCATCCTGGCTAACCGACAAGAAAAATCTCCACTATATTTCCCGGGATCTGGACGATTCGCCGCACCCGGAATTGATTCCCGAAAAAGCCGTCCGGCGATTGCGACGGGCGGACACGATTGAGATAAAGGCGGGGAAGATTGTGGAATGGAAGAATGGTCGGCGGCTTGTCTAATCGGCTCAAAAGCCTTATTTTATTAGAGGTTAAATTGGAGGTGCGCCTCCTCGGCGCATCCGCCGCAGAGGCGGAGGTTGCTAAAATGTATTTCTTTTACGTACTGCGTTTCAAAATTAATAAAAAATTGTACTACGGATCTACCGGAAATCTTAGGCGTAGACTACTGGAGCACAAGCGCGGAGATTCTAGCTTCACTTCAAAAAACGGCGCATTTGATTTAATATTCTACGAGGCGTATATAGATAAAAACGATGCCTTAGCCGCAGAAGAATATTTCAAAAGCGGGCACGGCAGAGAGGTGTTGCGAGGGAAATTGAAGAATTATCTTGGAGGGGTCGCATAGCGGTCTAGTGCACCATCTTGGAAAGGTGGCGTACCGAAAGGTACCGAGGGTTCGAATCCCTCCCCCTCCGCAAAACAAAAGTGAG
>JAVHQZ010000066.1:0-2477 GCA_036171415.1 Minisyncoccota bacterium
GTTGTTAGGAGATTGCCCGCCCATGTTGAGGCCGTACCCAAAGCGGTGTCAGCCGAGTCATTAACAGTCGCGGTCAAGCTTGAGCCGGAACCTCTTGCTAAGATGTAAGCGTCGTCGCGGTTAAAGCCGAAAATATGCGTTGAATTTGAGGTCGCGCCGCCGGAAGCAAATGATGCTACATCACCTCTTAATTCAAGCGCGATGCCGCTGTTTTGAGGAACAACAATCGGAGAAGTGAATGTCCAATTATACAGATAACCTGTCTCTGATCCGGCTGTACCGGATGCTGTGGCAGAAACTATAATCGGACCAACCGCTACGCCGCCTTTATACCACTGCAAGTTAGCAAATGAGGCCTCGTGGCCAGTAGTGCCAACTCTATCTTTAATAGATATTTCAGAAATGTTGGCGTCTTCAGTGGTGCCGCCGTTAATCTTCCAAATACCGAGTGTCTGGCCGGTTTTGCCCATAACCACCTGATAAGCGGCCGGGCTCGAGGAGTCGTTGTCAACGGTAATTGTTGGACCAAGGATATTAATGGTAAAGGACTGGGAAGCGGTAAGGGTAGTAGTCATCGCAGTGCCGGCAGTGTCCTTTAATGTCTGGGTGGTCGCGGTAGTCGCGCCAACAGCTGAAGCGTCTTTCAACTTAAGATAGTATGAAGAGCCCAAGTTAGTCGCGGTTGAGAGAACATCAGCATAAACATCAACAGTGGCATTGCCGCCGGCAGAAATTGCCGCGGGAGAAGAACCGGAGAAAGTGTAATCAGTTGAAGCTGCCACCGAACCCTTTATGTCGCCGAACTGAACGCCGTTTATCTTAGTTATAAGATTGGCAAACGGGAAAGTCGTTGACGAAGTGAAAGTGATGGTTGAAACGTTAATGCCTTCAGCCGAAGAAGCCGACAAGACATATGAACCGATTCTGGCCGCTGACTGACCCTTTACCAAGTTTCCGACGCCAAGAGCACTATTAAGCTTGGCTTGGAACGGATTTGTTTGGACAGTCAGAGTATTGCCGCTGACCGCGGTCGTATCGCCGGTGGATACCAAAGAAATCTGGCCTTGGTAGTTATTGGTGCCAGCTACCAAGCTTCCTGTAATATCAGTACCAACGCCGGCCGACAATACGTCAAGTTTTAAGCTCCAAACACGAGTGGTGTTGGCAGGCATTAAGTAATTGAGAGTTGAAGCCGAGGTGCCAAAAGTCGCAGCTGGACTATCACTGCTAGTCCAAATTGTATTAGCAGCAGAACTATCCTCCGGAGCGGTAATAGTAGTGCCAATTTGGTTACCAGCATCATCAACCAAGTAAATGTTATCAATATCAGCGGTAAAATCTTTAAGAACAGTCGTCATCACAATCTTGAACGGAACATACAAAACTTTAATTTGTTCGCCATAAGCGGTTACTTTGAATTTCGTAATGGTAACATTGGTTTGTCCCGGAGCGACATTGCCTGTCGGGCTTGATGGGTCAAGAGTAACGGTCAAAGTACCGGCTCCAACAGTTGTTGTGGTCATAGTAACACTAGCTGACGGATTGACGCCAACATTGTAGGTTTTGTCTCTTGCCTGAACATCACGCAGGTTTAGAACATTGAATATCATTGTTCTGTTAACGCCCGCAATAACATCAGCGTAGACATTAACCTGAATGGTCTGACCGGCAGGAATTTCGTAAGCCGGCGACATCGCAAATGTGCCAGTACCATCTGACTTTAAGTTAGGCAACACATTGCCGATTTGCTGTCCGCCTGTGGTTACTAATTTAATATTGGTAACATCCGTGCCGGAAATGAGCGAACCATTTTGCGTCAAGACGATTCTGTCAAGCAAGATGGCGCTGTACGCGGATTTTAAAGTGAACGAACCAGCTAAGTAGCCGGTTGTTCCAGCATTAACCGAGTTGCCGGTTTCTACTTTAGTTGCGGTCAAAGTGGCAATCGCCGGGTCGGTAACCGTAACAAAGGTCATCGCGTTAGTTGACATCGGGAAATTGCCGGAAACTGAAGTTGCGTTTGAAGTAACATCAGTTGCCGCGTTTAAGCCCCAAGCCATTGTGTGGTTGTTGGAAGCGGATGAAGAAACATCAACGCGCAAGTCAATATTTTTGGTCACTCCGGCATTAACCGTGAAAAGACCACTGGCATTGGTAAATGACAAAACGCCGGAACCAAGGCCGGTATATTGCGCGAGATATTCGCCGGAATCAGCGTCATAAAGATAACCGCTGCTAAGTTCCGCGTCGGATGAAATGCCCGAGCGGGTAAACTTCAAAGTAGTAACGGTCACATTGCCGGAACCGGCTGTAAAGGTAAGCCTGCCAAAAGCCATATTAGCCGCGCCGGCAACGATTGTTCTTGAAGCCGGAGTGGCAGATGACAAACCAACGCTAAGACCGCCAGCCACTGGAGTAACTACTGTTCCACCAGTTGTGCCGCCGGTTGTGCCAGCTACTGCGGTGTACTTAGCGCG
>JAVHQZ010000067.1:0-3979 GCA_036171415.1 Minisyncoccota bacterium
TTTCGCCACCCCAGCGCTTTAAACGCGATAAATTTGCCGTTTCCCTGCCTGCCGGCAGGCAGGGCCACCTGCCCTCTCTAGGTATTTTATATGCCCCGGAAAATATAGCAAAATCAGGCGATTCTGGCCATATTTTGGTTACCGCGCGTACTTGACTTTTTGTCTATTTGGTGATATAATTTCTGCACTTGAGCATGAGGCTCGGGAGCAAATTAACAACTTAACAACCCGCCCGAAAGGCGGGAGAAGGAGAACGAAGATGATGAACGAAGCGCGGGGACGGGGAGGAGTCAGAAATGACTTTACAATCGAACTAGACATTACAGTAAAACCCAACAACGTTTTTCACGCGCAGGCAACGGTGCTGTTTCGGAAGAAACATGCTCCGGATCCGCCTAAAAATATCATCTTCCAGCTCGACGAGACGAATTACGAACCCCAGCCCACCGACGAATACGGGCAGGTACTGGTACCGTTTTCGCTTCCCAATCCGGGGAACTATCGTCTCACAGTGTTCCTGCAGGACGACAACGGAGTGAGGAAAACGAAAGTTCTCACCACCCCCGAAACCGCGAAGAAGTCCAAAGAACCCAAGAGTCTGGATGTCGCAATCAGCGGCCCGCTGGGAAGCCAAGTGCTCCTCATCACGGTCGCCGGTGACGGCGGAAAGCCTCTCGACGGGTTTGAGGGCCTAATCTTCGAGGGCGGAAACAGAAAGTCGTTCACCACGGACAAATTCGGAACCTACGAACATCAGACCAACGTCAACCCCGGAGATGAGCTCGCTGTCAGCGTGCTCGCTCCCCCCGCCGCCGGATCCCCCTGGGACGGCGTGCTTATCGGAGGATAAAATGGCCATTGGAGATTTTGTCCGCGAAATTATCGCGGTCGCCCTGGGAGACAACCTCGGAGAAATCCTTATCGGAGCCGAGAAGAAGAAACCTTCCGGCGTCGCCGCCGCGATTCCCACCGCCGCCGAGCTCTTGAAAAAGAAGATGGAGGAGGAAAAGTTCGACAGGGACAAGTTCCTGACGATACTCCTCACCATGAACCGCAAGATGCACGGCGCTCTTCAGAACATCCTCGACCTCTTCGTGGAATTCCAGAAGCTCGGCGGAGTCATCTCCATCGGGAAACGGAAGAGCATGAAGACCTACCGGGAGAACTGGACCGGAGCCATGCTCCAGCAGTTCGAACTCGCCGACAGAGCGTGGGTTTGGCCCATGCTCGACAACATGCTCGCCAGAGACCGCGGAGAATTTTTCGCCTATCTGGAAATCATGCACGACGACAACATTTTGCAAATCGAACGCCAACTCAAACTGGAGTTCGAGAACACCGAAGTCGGACTGGCCGCCAAGCACCTCGAAAAGGAGCTCGGCAAAATCGGCAAATCCCTGAGCGGCCTCACGGCCAAACCCAAGGGTGCGGCCCATGCCGGACCCGTCGAAGAACTCGAGGCCTGGTCCAAAAAGTACGCAGGCCTCTAGGAGAAAAAAATGGAAAAATTTCTGAACGGTCTCACGGACGCGGCCAGCGGAATGCTCCGCGTCCTCATCAACATCGTCGTCGGCTTCAGCAAGCGCACGCTCCGGAAACGGTACCGCTGGGTTCTGGGAATCTCGATTCTCACGACCTTCCTGTTTCCCGTCTGGTGCCTCTACCACGGCTACGCCTCGCAGGGCGGCGCCAAGTCCGCCGAGTGGACCGCCTGGTCGGCTCTCGCCTTCCTGGTTCTGCTCGTCTGGACTTCGCTCTACTCTCTCAGAGCCGTAATCTTCTTCGGTGGGATTCACCAAGCCGCCAGCAAGCTTCCCTCTTTCAGGAAAGCTCCGGCGGCTCCGCCCGCCGGCAAAAAGAAATAGGAGATAAACAACATGTTCGATCTCATTCTCGCCGCGCTCAAGGCCCACAAGGCCCGGGTCATCACGGTCGGCGCTGTCGGCTTCGCCGCCATCAGCGCCTTCGTCTTCATTCCTTTCGAGAACAACTGGTGGCTCTTCTTCGTGAAGTTCCTCCCCCTTCTCGCGGCCCTCGGCTTCTTCCTTGCCAAAGCTCCTGGAAAGACTTCCGGCGAGTTCTGGAAAAAGGGCGGCAAGCTTCTCAAGTTTGCCGTCGCCGCCGTCATCGTCTTCGCCTTCCTCGCCCCTCAGACAGGCAAAGTAGTCTGGAAGTTCGCGAGAGGTCTCGACGGAAACATCGCTGCTGCTACTGAGGGCAATCTCGCTCTGCCGTCCGTCGGCAAAACGACCTCCACCATCACCAAGCGGATTCCCATCAAGGAAAACGTCTGGAGCGAATGGGTGGAGATACCCATCGGCCTGGATTTCCAGGTAAACGATACGGCCGGTTCCGGCCATATCGAGGTCAAATTCCTGGATGGTCGGATTATCTCCGACCTGGAGGATGGGAAGCCCGCTCCAAAGTGGCAGGGCGTGGTGAGGAATTGTTCCTTCCGGATCCGCCGGATCTCGGGCGAAGGAACGGCAGTCGTCACCATGACCCGCAGCTAACAGCTCTTTCAGCTCTTTTCGTTTCTTCGCCCCCTAAACGCATTCGCGTCGGGGGCATTTTTTTATAAAAACGTCCGCCTCAAAAACAAAACTAGCCGTGTTCCGGCTGGTTTTTAGTTGCCTCGCTTGTCGCACTATAATAAGAAACTTTCGATTAGGTATGGGAGCACGGTCGCGAGAAGCGCTACGGCGATGCCGATAACAGCATACTTGAGCATTCCTTTTGCCTTGTCTACTTTTGCTTCGTCGCCGGCGGAAGTTAGATAGGTAAAGCCGGCAAAAATAATGAAGAACACGGCAACTATCCAGAAAATCCTGCTGAGCCAGGTCAGCATGTCATTCAAAAAATTTTGGACTCCTTCTGGGGTGCCTAAGCTGGAGTTGGATATCGGAGCCGGCGCGATAGACGGCGCCTCAGCGCCCGGAAGGTCAAACGCCAAGGTAAATGTGGGGACCGCCAAGACCAGAAGAATTACGCCTGCCGTAGCCAATCTCTTGAAGGATGTTTTTGTTGCCTTATCCCCAAAACTCCCAAATTTTAACATATTTTGATTGTAGCATATATATATTTGTACATGCAAAATCAGACTCCGCGCCCCGTTCCTGGCTACCCCAAGACAAAACCAGCCGTAGTCCGGCTGGTTTTTAATTTACGCGGTTGTCGTACTAGGCCAAGAAGCTCTGAATCAAGGTCGGGAGCACGGTCGCGAGAAGCGCTACGGCAATGCCGATAACGGCATAGCGCAGCATATGGTTGGCTTTCGTAACCTTCTCCGGGTCTCCGGCGGCGGTCAGGTAGGTAAAACCGGCAAAGATGATGAAGAAGATAGCCACTATCCAGAAGATTCTGCTCAGCCAAGTTAGCATGCTGTTCAGAAAGGTGATTACGCCCTCCTTGGAGCCCAGGGTGGACCCTCCGGCAGCCGGAGGCGGTTCAACTACTACCGCTAAGGCGAGCGCCGGAGCCACCAAGATAAGGAGCGCCGCGGCGGCCGCAGCCGATTTTTTAAAAGAATTTTTCATAAATTTTGTCTTTGTAACTCGACCTTTTAACATAATTAAATTATAACACGCCTTTATTTAGGCGCGCAAAATCTACTGGCCACTCAATATGTCGATAATGAGCGGAACCACATATTTTGCCGCGATTATGGCGGCAAACCCGAGGGCGGCGTAAAGAATGGTTCTACCGCCCGTCTTTACCTTTTCCGGATTACCGGCCGAAGTGATGAGCTGGAAGGCGCCCCAGAGAACCATAAGGGAGCAGATAGGAATAGCGATATCGGCCAAAAGACCAATAACATCTTCGGCGACACACCCGAAATCACCGCAGGAAAGGGGATTTGTAAGGCTTATTGATTTGTCACCGCTCGTGCCGCTAACCGCGGCAAACGCGCTAACCGCGAAAAGTATTAAAGAGAGGGCGCCTACTATGACTATCGCGTTCCTTATTTTTTTGCTCATTA
>JAVHQZ010000067.1:4079-11786 GCA_036171415.1 Minisyncoccota bacterium
GGGGTTTAGCACACTGCCGCAGAAGCTTAAGGTTGTTTTGCCGGGGCCATCGCCGACCGTTTCCCAAACCGAAAGCTTGCAGGCGCTTGCCTTATCCACCCCGAGAAAAGAAAGGAAGAATCCTTCCGCGTCGCTCCTGGTGGCGGCATCCAGCTTATTTATGAAATTTATGTTGAAAATGCTATCGCCTACCGCGTAATTTATGGAGTACTTTTTTGCGGAATATAAAAGCAACTCGTCCGCTTCAACCACTTCCGGATTCGCGAGATAAAAGTTTTTTACCCTGACTACCCCTTGGGGGGTGTTCAGATAAAATGTCGGTGTCTGCGGCAAATTCGGATTTATATCCCTGGCGGTCGGGGCGGGCGCGCTCGCTTCCGGCGCCGGGCCGGGAGCCTCCGCCGGCGCGGGCCGGTTGTTTGATATCCCCGGCGGAACATAAGAGCTGCCGCTCCCGTAAAATATAAAATAGTATCCCGCGCCGAGGAGAACCACTATTATCCCGATGATTATCCAAATTTTCATTTTTTATCAGTAGCAGGCGGAAATATGCACGTGGTCGCCGGTAGAATGTTCGGTGTTTTTACCCCCGCACTGACTAAAATATTCGTTCAGGGGTGTTCCACCGCACTTAGAGATCGCCGAAAGAAGATTTGGGAGGGCGGCGCAACCCCCGGTGGGGACAGGCCCGGCTGGACCGAGCGTCGAATCCACGGCGCAACCGTCCGTATGCGCGTGGGATTTGTGAGCCGAAGTGGGGGGCATGGCCTCGGTTATGCGCAAACTGAATCCCGCCTTATTAACGCAGTTTAAAACATTCAGCATCTTTGAATCTGCCTTACAACCATTCTTGCAAAAAGAAACCACGCCGGCAATGGAAACGCATTCGCCGGAGGCACAAGCGCCCGGCGCGGGAGCGGGAGGTAGCGCGGTACATTCCGCGTCCGTCTTACAAGTTTCTCCGCTCGCGCACTCGCCGTTGCAGGAAGAATCCGCATAGCAGGTGTCTCCGGAGTTGCCGCCGCTGAAACAGGAATACTCCTGGGTAGGTGGTACCGCTGGCCCGCCCCCCGCCGCGACCTCGCTCTTTATCTCCGTGAGCTGGGGTATGTTAAGCAGGGTAAGGGTCGGATTGATGGTGTTTAAAATAATGTAGGTACCCAGAAGAATAAGTAGGCCTATAACCGCCTGGGTTATCTGATCCTGAGCATCGCTTATTTGGGAAGCATTACCACGGGAGGCAGTCCACTTTATACCCGCGTAGACTATAGAGCCGAAAGCCAAAAGACCGCCCAAGGCCAAGGCTAAGTAATAAGCGTTGGCGACGATTGCGACCGGTCCCCCCGTAGCCACGCTATATGGACCGGGGAGGTTGGTGTTGATGGTAACTGAGCCGGCGGCAAAAAGAGAGATGGGCAAAAGAAAAGCTGATGACCCTAAAAAAAGTGCGGCTGCCGCTTTATTGATTTTCATTGATTTCCGTTCAATTAATCCACGGTCGCGCAAGTGTAGGAACCAGAAGGTCCCGTGCAAGATTGCCCGTCCGGGCAGAAACCGTATGTCGCGCCGCCGCACTGAGGTCCCGCGGGAGTAGGGATAACGCTGCAATTTATTTTGTCCCAGGTTATCGTCGGGGCTCCGCCCTCGCTCGAGGTTGGAATAACTTTCGCGAAAAAGAAAAAGAATGTGTTTACGATAAGGAAGGCACCCAAAGTTACGGCAATTCCAAGCACGGTACTCAAAAGCATTTTCCTGGCCTCGGTTACCTTGGATTCGTTGCCGCCGGCGGTCATAATCATTATCCCGCCCCAGACCAGAAAAATAGGCGCCAACACATAGAGGCCTATGGTTATTCCGAATTTTATGAAATTCTGCCCGGTGGACAGAAGGTCGCAGAAACTGTCGCAAACTTTTTTATCCGATCCGCCCGGGGTTGTCCCTGCCGGAGCCGACCCTACGCAGGAAACGAACGGTCCCCAATACGGAGCAAGAGCCGAGGCGGCGGAAGCGGCCACGGGTAGAAGGAAAAATCCCAAAAAAGCTATGGCTAAAAATTTTTTCATCCCGTTAGAGACAGGAAACGCTTTAATCTGTTTTTCAGATAGCGCTTACCCATGCCTGATTTTAAATATTTTTCTCTGGCCTTTGCGTCGCTTAAATTTTTGCATGCTTCACAATATATCATCTCATAACTATCCTTGTTTTTAGTATAACGCGATTGCCCGTTATTGTGTTGATCAAAGCGTTTCCGAAGATTCTTTGTTAGGCCAGTATACCACCTCCCAGACTTTTCTCCCCTCAATAGATAGACGTAATGGTACATGTCGGTCTCTAACGGGATTTCACATCCTTAATAACTGATTCATGCTGTCCTGCGCTTCTTTTAGCGCCTGCGCCACGCTCGCTCCGCCGTTCACCCGGGAGATGGCCGTGCTGAATATCTCTTTTACTTTATCATAGTCGGGAACATACCAGGATCTGGCGATAAGGGACTGCCGGACGAAAACCCCGATCTCCGGGTCATTGGTGTTATAGGAAATTATGGAGCGAAGCGCCGGAGGGTGGCCGGTCGCGTTTAGATAAGCGCCGGATTGCGTCGGGTCGAGCGCCACGAACTTTATAAAGTCCCACGCTCCCGCCGCCTCTTTGCTCTGCTTTGAAATAGCCAATCCCCAATAGCTCGGATAGGCCAGGGAGCTGCTAGCGGAAATCTGCGGAGCGGGAGCTACCGCGATGTTCGCGAAGGGGTTCGCTTTTTTGATTCTTACCAAATCTTCGTTGTAACCCAAAACCATCGCTACCTTCCCCGTCGCAAAGGCGTTTAGGGAATAATCCTGCGCGTCGTTCCAGGTATAAACCTTGGAGGACGGGTCGGCGAACTGCGCGTAAAAAGAAAGCGCGCCTTCTCCGCTCTGGGTCCCGCCGTAAAACCTGGCGGTGGTCAGATCGTTGCTTAGCATGGTCGTGCCGGTCTGAAGCATCAGCATATTCAAAATGTCTGTGGCGTGAGCCACGCTTTTTTCGGTACCGCCCAAGGCCGCCGCGGCCTGCAGAATCTGCCCCTTGTCGTTTAACGTGCGCAGCTTCGGCACGATTGCCTGAAATTCGTCCCAGGTTGCCGGCGGGTTGGTTATAACCGCCCGGTCAAAAATATCCCGGTTATAAAAGAGCGCCAGGTTATCCATATATAGAGGGATGGCGTAAACGTAGTTCCCTACGGAAAAATCCTGAGCGGCTACGGACGGAAATTGCTCGTTCAGATTCGCTGTGTTGAATTGCAACGGGTCAAGCGGGGCTATCAAATTCCCCAGCTTCCCCAGGTCGTGATTGGATGCATAAAAGATATCCGGTCCGGTTCCCGCGGCTAGAGCTTTAATCAATTTATCCTCGTAGCCAACCGGGTCCATAGGCACGTAGTTTATCGAGGAGTCCCGGTGTGCCTTGGTGTAAGTATCTACGCTCCCGCTGAACGCCCCCGCGCCGTCCACTCCCCAGATTGTAAGTTTCGCGGCAACCGCCGTCCCGGCAGGTTTTTTGAACACAAAAATCAAAACTATAACAAGCAGGATTAGTCCCCCGGCGCTCAGTAAAATTATTTTGTTTTTGGAAAGATTCATCCCTCACCCTTAAAAGACGATTTGCCCTGCGACGACAAGGTGCTATTCAAAAGATTTATTATGTATTTCATGGTTTTGCGATTGGGCAAATAACTATTGAGAAACACCAGTAGGTCTTCTAAGGGCGAGGGATTAAAGGATGGCTACCGCGGCAAGCTTGTCCCCGGAATTCAAATCCATTATCCGGACGCCTTGCGCGGCACGGCCGGTTTTCCTGACGCTCTTCAACTCCGTTCTGATGACCTGGCCCTTTTGGGAAAGAGCGAAGAGATCTTCTTCCCCTAGAACCGCGTGGCCGGAAATGAGCTTGCCCGTTTTCGCCGTGACGTTCGCGGTTTTGATTCCGCTTCCGCCGCGGTTCTGAACCTTGTATTCCGAAAGCGGGGTAAGCTTTCCGAAGCCGTTGCCCATAACCACGAGGAGCAGGGCCTGCTTCGCGTCTTTTTTGATTATATCAAAGCCGGCAACTTTATCTTCTTTTTTAAGCTTCATCCCCCTGACACCCGCCGCGGTCCGCCCCATCGGTCTGGCCTGGGACTCCTTAAAGCGGATAGACTGCCCTCCTTCGGTCGTCATCAAAATTTCGTCTGCTCCTCCGGTTAATTTAGCCCACTTCAAGGCGTCGCCCTTCTTAAGCGAGATGGCGATGATACCGGTGCGCCGGATATTCTTGAAATCCTCAAGCGGAGTTTTCTTTATAAGTCCGTCCCGGGTCGCGAGCACCAAAAACTTCGCTTCGGTTTTCTTTTCGGAATAAGTGACGATAGCGCTCACCTTTTCATCCGCGGGTATCTCCAGGAAATTGTGTATTGCCCTGCCTTTGGCGGTGCGGCTCGCGGCCGGTATTTCGTAAACGCGGGTTTGGAACACCCGTCCGCGGTCGGTGAAGAAAAGTATCTGGTCGTGGGTGTTCGCGGTGAAGAATTGAGTCAAGAAATCTTCCTCGGAAACGTTTGAGCCGATGAGCCCCTTGCCTCCCCGCTTCTGGCTCGCGAAAGTGTCCGGCGGAAGACGCTTAATATAGCCTCCGGCGGAGACGGTTATCATCGCTTCTTCCTGTGGAACCAAGTCCTCGTCGGTCATTTCGGTGAGTCCCGCGGAAATAACTTCGGTCCGGCGCTTGTCTCCGTATTTTTGCTTGATTTCCTCAACTTCTTTTTTGATTATCCCGAGCATTTTCGCGACGCTCTTCAAAATAAGTTGGAGCTCTTTTATGAGCGCGAGTTTTTCCTTGAGTTCTTCTTCAATCTTCGCGCGCTCCAGGGCCGCCAAGGTCTGCAATCTCATTTCCAAAATGGCGCCTGCCTGAATGTCGGAGAGCTTAAAGCCCTTCATTAAATTAACTTTCGCGTCATCCTTGTCCTTGGATTTTTTAATCGTTTGGATAACTTTATCGATGGAAGCCAGGGCCTTATGGAGCCCCTCTAATATATGAGCGCGCTCCTCAGCCTTCTTTAAATCGAACTCGGTGCGCCGGCGGACGATAATTTTACGGTAAGCCAGGTATTCCGCGAGCACCTCCCTAAGCGACAGGGTGCGGGGCTCTATGCCGTTTACGAGCGCCACCATATTCATGTGGAAATCCTTCTGCAGATTGGTGTGCAAATAAAGCTGATTTAAAACTCTTTGCGGTGAAGCGTCGTTTTTAAGTTCAATAACTACGCGAAGACCCTCCCGGTCGGACTCATCGCGGAGATCGCGGATGCCTTCTATTTTTTTATCCACAACCAGTTCGGCGATTTGCTTCACCATCTCCGACTTGTTGACCATATACGGGATTTCCGTAACTACGATGTCGTAGTGGTCCTTCTTGCGCTCTTCGATTGTCGCCTTCGCCCGCACGACTATCGGGCCCCGGCCCGTTACGTAGGCTTCGCGTATAGCCTTGGCGTCAAAAATTACTCCACCGGTCGGGAAGTCCGGCCCTTTTACGAATTTCAATAAATCCTTGGTGTCCGCGTCGGGATTGTCCGCCAAATAAAGCACTGCGTCGGCGATTTCGCCAAGATTGTGCGGCGGTACGCTCGTCGCCATACCCACGGCGATACCGATGTTGCCGTTCAATAAAAAGTTCGGAAGCTTGGCGGGCAAAACCATCGGTTCTTTTTTGGTCGCGTCGTAGTTCGGCGCCCAGTCCACGGTTTCTTTTTCGATGTCCACAAGCATTTCGTCCGAGATTCTCGAAAGTCGAGCTTCGGTGTAGCGGTGCGCCGCGGCGGAGTCTCCGTCAATGGAACCGAAGTTGCCTTGCCCTTCAACGAGCGGATAGCGCAAAGAGAAATCCTGCGCCAGGCGGACCATGGTGTCATAAATTGCCGTATCGCCGTGCGGGTGGTATTTGGCCATCACATCTCCGACCACGTTCGCGCTCTTCCTGAACCTGGAGCTGTGGTTTAAGCCCATTTCCCACATCGCCCAGAGAATACGGCGCTGAACCGGCTTCAAGCCGTCCCGTACGTCCGGCAGGGCGCGCGAAACGATAACGGACATCGCGTAGTCCAGATAGGATTCCTGAAGCTCTTTGGTTATTTCTATTTTTTGTATTTCGGACATGGAATTACTTGCTTGCCTTGAAGGCGCTGATTATCTCTTTAAACTTAGCGACTGTGTTCTGCCAGTTGGACATATCGTTGGAATTTTTTACGGAAAAATTATTGAAGAAAAGTAGCCAAGCCGCGATTACCGCTATCATTATCGGAATGGTCGCTATTATGGAAACTTTCTTTTTCTTTTCCGGCGGCCAGTTTCGCATTTCTTCCAAAAACTTTGCCATAGTCCGCTATTATTTCGCCGAGGAAAGTATTATGAGCTCGACCTTCCCGCCAATCAGATCTTTTTTCTTGCAGACAAATTTTTCCTGGGGCTCGGTCTTTTTTTCAAATGCTTTTTGCGCTTCCGCCGGACTCTTGTAATAGGTTGGGATAACTACAGAGGGCTCAAGCTGCTTCGCCAGTTTCGCCGCCTGCTCTCCGGAAAGATATTCGCCCTTAGCTATCGGCAGAATCAATATGTCCGGCTCTTCCATTCTTTCAAGTTCGTCGCCGGTCGGAAGTTCCGAGACCGGACCGATAATACCCACGCGGATATCTTCCATCCGAACCATGTAAGCGGTCGTAATCTTGTCTCCTTTGCCGGCGAGCGCCATGCCGTCCACCTCCACGCCGTGAAGTTCGTATTCTCCGGGGAAACTGATGCTTTCCGAATCCAAAACCTCCCCCTCTTTTATAGTGGCGGAGGTATATAAAACCACGTCGCCCTTCATTCTGTTGCCCTCCGGGTCAATCAAAACGGACGTCTCTCCGCTCTGGAGCCTAAGGGTTCCATTGCCGAAATAAGTGATAACCATACCAGGTAGTAGAAATTCGATTTGTTTTTTTATTAGCCCTCATAGCGACCGCCTATCCCGCCCGGGAAAGATTGAGCCGGCAATAACAGTCAATTAAAGGGGTTAAATAACCAGGCAGACTATCGAATTTTCACTACCTGGATATGTCTAATTCTAACAGGAAAAGAGACTGATTTCCAGTCCCGTTAGAGGCAAAAAACGCCATTTTTTCTTGCTTAAAAATGAATTTGTGTTCTGAATAATAAAAATTTATCCGACTCAACCCCACCACTCGAAGCCTCTAACGGGACCAGTCTTTTTTGCCGTTTTTTTGCGTAAAAAAGCCGCCTATCGGGGCGGCTTCAGAAACCGAATCTGGATATCGAACCCTAGGTTAAAACGGGGGCCGTTCCGTCCTTACAGACGGGACAGGGCTTCAGCCCCCGGTCCGCTGCCGTATCTTTCGGCGCCGCGTCGAAGGCGAGGAGGCTACCGTCGCACCTCGGGCACACCACGTCGCTCGTAAGCTCCATGGTCAGCTCGAGAGCCATCATTTCGTACCCAATTTCCGCTTCCTCTTTCCAAATTTCTCTGAGACGCGCCAGGCACCGTTCGTGCGCTTTTTTCGCCCTCAGATGCCCCTGAAGCATTCTTCTGCGTTTTTCGGGGGTCATTGCCTCACGCGGGTTTTCGGACATTTTTCCTCCCTTTATGAACTGCCCACAATATATACTCGCAAGAGCATTAGTCAATTTTTTGTCTTGT
>JAVHQZ010000068.1:0-11676 GCA_036171415.1 Minisyncoccota bacterium
CGGGAACCCGCCGGTTGAACCGTAAAGGTCGGTGTGCACTCCAGCCGCGCAGATCGCGTAGGTGATGTGGTTGGTATCAACCTTCGCGTAGAAGTGCTTGTCTCCCATGATGGTGACCGTTTTGTGCTTCAGGAGCCCATAACTGTCATCACCGCGGGCCAAGTCGTTCTTGACGAGCGCGGCCAGAAGATCGGACCAACTGGAAAGCCTGGGCGGAGAACCGAGTAACCGGAGGCCCCACTCGAAGCCGCCGGGCGACTTGATGGTGCCGTAACCGAAGGTCTCACCGCCGAACCGCGGAGCGACAATCGCCTTCTCGAGGAAAGCGGTCTTGTTGCGCCACTGCGGCAATCCGGCCAGTCTGGTGCGGAGTTGTCTCGCGGGATACTCGCCCTCCAGGTCAGCGCCATCCAGCGTGTGGCCGCGATGGTTGCCGTTCGGGAAATTGAGTACGCCCACGTCGCGGGTGTCCATCATGGATCCGTTGATCTCACTGATGCCCTTGATGACCAGCCCGGATTTTTCGAACCGTCCGAGAACCGAGCTGTAGAAGTCGACGTTCGGATCGATGTGCCGGTCGTATACCTGCATCATCTGATGGAACGGGAAGTGCTCGCCGCGGAAGTAGAGCTGGGCGATGCTCACCCTGTTGACCTCGTCGAGCAGTTTCTGGACAGCGGCATTGTCGCCCTTATCGGTGGCGCGCTGAATGTCCGCGGTCATCTGCTTCAACCAAGATTCGAAGTGAATGATGGTCATCTGCTGAGGATCAGGGCGGTAGGTCGGGTTGAACCAGAGATTGCCGTCAGTCGCATCGTCCAACTCCGCAACCAGATGGAGACCGATGTCGCGCGGGTTCAGAACCCCGGACCTTCTCATCATCTCAACGGCTGCTTCATTGGTACCGAAATGCATGCGGCTCTGGGGATCCCAGATGTACCGCTTTGCCGAACTACCGAAGTGGTTGTCGGTGTTCAGTCCGATTGTGATGTACTTCGTTTCGGGATAAGGAAACGCGAAGTTGGTTCCCGCCGAGACCCGGGTCTTTCCCAGCTTTTGGATGGGCAAGGGGTCAGCGGAGAGAATTCCGTTCGCGTAACTCAATACCATCACTCCCGGCTTGAACTGCGGGTCAAAAATGGCTTTGGAAATCGGGTGGATGCTCTTCTTCGTCGTATCGCGCAACGCTTCCCGAAGGAACACGTCGTCGACGCAGATCGGCGCCACATGAACGAACTTGGTGACGGGCCGGCCATCCTTGGAATCTTCCCTGCCGACGAGCCGGTGGTTCAGAGCGTAGGGATGGCAGATTACCGTCAGATCGGCCAGGGTGTCGCTGAAGACCTCGCTTCCGTATTTGTCGCCGAAGTCGGCCAGGAGGCCGTCGGTCACATCATTGTGGCCCGGGATGTGAATCTTCACGGACTTGTCGTTCCACTTCAGATAGACGCTGCCCTGGCTCAGGACCTTGCAGTTCGGAATGACTTTCTCGAACGTGCTGACAACCAGCGCGCGCATGCGCCGGCGATGGAAACTGTATTCCGGTTCACCGATGTTCGTGATGATGGTGCGCGCCTTCTGCTGAGTAAGACGCTCCACCTCTTCCGTCCACTTTCTGACGCCCGAACCATCCTTCATGGCTTCGGTCAGACGACCTCTGGCCATAGCAAGCTCGGCGCCGATTTTCTGCTGCTTGAGCATCGTGAGAGCGCGGCATTCGTGATACGCGGCAGCCGCGATGATCTCTTCCTCAAGATAGCCGAAAGCGACGTAGACGGGACCGGGAAATTCCGGCTCGCCGTTGGGGCGATGGGTAATCTTGTGCCAACCGTCCATGACCTCCCCGAACTTTTCGGAAATGGTCTGGAAAATGAGCTCGTCGACCGGCCTATCCCGCAGAATGCGGATGACCTCCGAACGATACGGCTTGGGGAACCTGTCCGGATTCAGACGGAGGCCGGACACCCTTGCCCGATAGACCTTGTTGGGTCCGGCGGTTTTCTTGGTGTCCATCTCCACAGTGTTCGTGAGAATCACCGCGGTGGCTCCGCGAAGCCTGGCATCGGCCAACTTCCGGCGAACCGGATTGTCGGCGATGTTTCGGTCGTACTTCAGCCCGATGAGCGAGCCGTTGATGACCATGATCTGAGAATTGTTGCCACCCGGCAACACAAAAGGTTCCTGCGGCGTGATTTTCGGAAATTCGAACCCTTCCGCCCCGGCCGGAAGATCTTCCGTGCTGAGGCGACCCATGCCGGCGATGAATTTCGTCGTGGCATGGGAACTGGTCTTGCCGGTCATGAGCTTTACCTTGTCCTTCAGAAGCTTTTCGGGAACGTAGGGATAGAAATCCTTGCGGAAACGTTCGATGGGAACGTTCGTCCGGATTGCCCTCTTCAGATCCTCGAGAACCTTGTGGCTCCAGAGGAGCTCGCGGAGTTTGCGGTCGAACGTCCGCATATCAAACTTGCGGGAATGATCTGCGAACTGTTCGGCGAACTCCTTACCGATGACTTCGAAAATTTCGGCTGCTCCGTTTTTGTGGAGAAGATATCCTTCACGGATCAACTGCTGCACTCTTCCGGAAAGTCCGGAAATCTTCCAAGCGTCTTTCTTCCTACCGTTAGGCATTTTAGTGCCCTCCTTTTTCAACTGTGAAATAACTACCCCCATTGTTAAACAAACAAAAGCCGCTGGCAATAGCCAGCGGCTACCTTTTAACCTCGCGTAACCTCGCGGAGAAAACTAAACTTGAAAGGATTAAAAGAGGTTGACCAAGCCCGGCCTTCGCTTAGCGAAGTTGGCCAACCGGAAATAGAAAAAACACCGCCCTCCGGGTCTACGAACCTTAGGGTCGGAGACTGGGGTGCTTTTTCGTCTCTGAAAGTTAGTTTTTGGAGCCCCTAGCCTTTATCCACCCTTTCCACGTACTCTCCCGTATCGGTGTTAATTCTTATAATATCGCCTTCGTTTATGAAAAGCGGGACGTTGACGGAGGCACCACCCTCCACGACAACCGCCTTGTTACCGCCCTGGGCGGTATTCCCTTTAATAGAGGGAGGAGCCTCGATAACTTTGAAATCCATTTTAATCGGCATAATTACCTTGATAACCTTGCCCTTAAAGATAAAAGTGGAAACCGGGGTGTTAACCTTCAGGAATTTGGCGGAATCACCGATAACTTCCGCGGTCAGCGAGAATCTGTCGCTCGGGTCTTTTTCCGCGGAGAACCAATACTCTCCCCTGTTCGCGTAAAGGAACTTAGAATTCTTCTTTTCTATTTCCGCTTCTTCAAAAGAGTCGCTTGCTTGCCAGTTCCGTTCCAAAATTTTGCCGGTTATTAAATTGCGGATTTTAGTGTTCACGGTCGCCTTCCTCTGCTGCATACGCAAGAAGCTCATCTCCAGAACTTCGTACGGAGCTCCTTCAAGGATAAACAGGGTACCTTTGGTTAATTCGCTGTAAGAAAGCATGTGTTTTATAAATAGATTTTCGTCGATAGCTTTGTCATGATACCAAAATAAATAATTTTGTCTACCCAGTAGTAGAATTTTTGATTGGTAATAATTTGGCGCAATGCGCCGTCAAAAGTTTCACTACTGGGTCTACAAACGGCAAGCCAGGATAGTCCATGGACTATCCTGGCTCCAAATACTTTATTTTTGAATTCTACTGCGGCGCAGACTCCTGCGGAGGCCGCACATGAGTCGAACCTTCCGGTTCTTCAATCTTCAGGTTCACGCGGGCATTGTTCTTGATGCCGACGATTCTAAGCAAGGAACGGATGGCTTTGGCGGTAGAGCCCTGGCGGCCCACAACCTGGCCCATATCCGCTTGATTTACTCTGAGCGTCAGAAGCACACCCATCTCATCCACTTTTCTTTCAACCTTAACGTCCTCGGGGTGATCCACGAGGGACTTAACCAGGTAATTCAGAAATTCTTGATCTCCGGTATTGCTCATTATATTTCAGTTTAGATATTGCGACCTTTCCAGCTTATTTAATTTTTATTTTTCTCGGCTTAGGCGGCGGGAGCGGCGGCGGCTTCAACAACTTTCTTCCTCATATGAATCGCAACCTTCTTAAGATCCAAAACTTTTTCTTTTACCAGGAGGTTCTGAACGGACGGGCTAAGCTTAGCGCCGACAGTGAGCCAGTACTTAATTCTTTCTTTGTTAAAAGTCGCCTTCTTGGTGAAAGTGCTGTAGGAACCCAAATCTTCCATAGCCTCGCCGGCCAGCTTGGAACGTTTTTCGGCGACCACCAAGCGGAAGCTCGGCTGCCCTTTTTTCCCTCTCCTTGAAAGTCTTATTACCAACATATCTAAGATAGTTTATACAAAAATCGGCGAAAGGTCAACCCCGGTAGTAGAATTTCGCCTTTGATTTGCTTACCTTTGTCAGACGGATATCAGAATTCGTAGTAAAATGCAGGAATTTATTTTTAGGGCCTAGCCTGCCGCTACCAATACAAAGGTTGGCGAAATTTCACTACGGGGTAAATATTTGCCCTTGTAAGGCGCGGGTTTTCGGGATATATCTTAATTAGTATTTTTACATCGCTCTCATGGAGGACACATGTCCGAAATCATCCAACTTGACCCGGAACGGATATCTCGCCGGACCACTGATTTTAAGATTTTTCTGGAAAGCAGGGTTATCGGCCAAAAACGGGCAATCAAACGCCTCGTTCAGGCATATGACTTCGCCCTTTCGCCGATGCGGGACTCGAAAAAGCCGATTATCGTCGCTCCCTATTTCGGACCTTCCGGTTGCGGGAAAACCCATTTGGCCCGCTGTGTGGCCGAGTTCTTCTTTGAAGACTCGGAGGCTATGACGAAAATCGACTGCACCAAGTTCGTACACGGCCATGAAGTTTCCACTTTGGTCGGCTCCCCTGCCGGCTACATCGGCTACAAAGATCCGCCGAGGCTGTCTCAATACAGCATCGAGAAACCGGCATACGATTATCTGCAAAGCCGCCTGCGGTACCATGAAGAACTTCGGCCCACCATCGAAAAACTGGCAAGGTTCAAGGCGCTTCATGATTTTGAGCTTGAAAAACCGGATTCCACCAATGGAGACAATCCTTACCTCGATAAACTCGTGAAGGATATGGCCGAATTGGAGACGATATACAGAACAAAAAGCCGGAAGATCAGCGCCCAGATACTTCGCAAAAGCAACGGCAGATATTTCTCCATCATCCTGTTCGACGAATTCGAAAAGGCGCATCCGAACCTCCATGACAACATCATGGATATCGGCTCGAGCGGCGAACTCGTGCTTATGAACAACGAGACGACCTCTTTCGCGGATTCCTTCATCTTCTTGACCTCCAACCTCGGCTCCAAGTCCATCGACAAACTTCTCCGGGGCGGGAGCAAGGGTGTAGGATTCAGCGCAAACAGCAAGCAGTCTACCAAAGACTCGATTTACACGACCGTTCTCGAGGAATTGAAGAAGTTTTTCAAAACCGAATTCCTCGGAAGGCTCCAACACGACATAATCGTCTTCCGGGCGCTGAAGCGCGAAGAGATGGAAGAAATCCTGGAACGTTTTCTCGGAAAAATCTGTTTCGATCTCAGGAGCAGGGTCGGCGCCAAGCTCAAGATCGAGGATGGCGTGAAAAATCAAATTCTCGAAGACGCCTTGGAACATCCGGAGTATGGCGCCCGCCCGCTCGAGCAGGCCGTGGAGCACATGATTGAAAAACCCCTAGCCCGCCTGGCCTCTACCGGACAGGTTGAGTTTAAGGATGATGTCTCGGTAATTTTGAGGGATGGCCAAGTCGCCTTCGTAAAATCCGCCAAACCGCCGAACAGGAGCAACTCTTTAACGAAAACCCGGAGCTATCCGGACGACCCTCCATTTTTCGAGGAACTCGATTTTAATGACCTGAATCTGGACTGAATTTTACCCCGCCCGCCACAAGGCAAGCGGGGTTTTTATTTGGCCCATTCGACTACGCTCAGGGTGAATCCTGACCGGGATAGATTGACAACTATTCGGCGCGCGAAGGATACTGAAGTCAGCAATTCAAAATTTAGGAGTAAAATATGCCCTGGACGCTGGCACTCGTATACCGGCTAATTGTATTTATCGCCCTCATCTCGTTGCCGGAAGCAACGGCTCCGCAACCGAAAGAATATGTCATCGGACAATTCCCCGCCGAGGTCATTAAGGCGGCTCAGGCGCGCTATATCCGTATCGCACTCACAACGGATAGCGGAGAAATAAAAGTCGAAGGCACGGCAGTGCGGGTTTCCAAAACCTTAGCTATGTCCAACTTCCACGTTCTCCGCCGGGGGTTTGAAACGCTTGAAATGACCGGGCCCAACAAGGGCGTCAAAATAATTCTTGCGACTCCGCCGGACACCTTAAACGACCTGATCATCTTTAAAACCTCTGCGCCCGGGCCGAATGAGCCGATAAGGTTCGCGCATTCCGTTCAAATCGGCGAAAGAGTCGCGAACTTCTCTAACGTAAACGCCAAAAACGGGTTCTTCAAGGTATATAACGTAGGGCAGATAACCGATACCTACATTTCTTTGGATAGGCCGACCTTCCCCGGAGAATCCGGTTCCGGAGTTTTCAATAATGAAGGCGACCTGGTCGGTATAATCGATGCCTACGAGTATTATCAGGATCCGGATGACAAGGAGAAAAAACAGATTCCGAATGTCGGCCGGGTCATCTCCTATAAAGTGATTGAGGCGTACATCGAAGCCTCCATCCCGAAACCCAGAAAACGAGCTTCGGTGATTCCGGACAGGCTCCCGCCCGCCAAATCCAAATAACGAGAAACACACAGGCCGCTCTGGTTAGAGCGGCCTTATTTTTTTGCTTTGATGTGCGCCAGGGCGTAACCCATGTCCGAATGAACTTTCTTGCCTGGATTAAATATTCCCAAGGGGTCGAAAATATCTTTAGTCTTTTCAAACAGATGATAAATTTTTTCGCCGTACATCTGCATGAGGAACGGACTTCGGATCAGCCCGTCATTGTGCTCGGCGGTAATGGAGCCGTGATAAGAAAGAACCAAATCGTAAACCTGCTTCGCCACCTCCGGGATTATCGCCCTCGACGACGCTTCGGTCAGCTTCATGAGCGGGATGACATGGAAATTTCCGTCGCCAGCATGGCCCGCAAGAGTGGAAATCATCTTGTCACCGTATTTATCCAATATCGCGTTCAGCTTCGGCAAAAACTCCGGAAGGTGTTCCGGCCGGACGATAATATCGTCTATAAACGGAGCGGTCTGGCGATCCTTCACATGGCTCCGGAGCAGATTGAAGCTTTCCCTCCTAACAATCCAATATTTTTCGCTTTCCTCTTTATTTTTGGTAAGGCGTATTTTTACCGGAAATCTCCCCGCCAAAACACGGTCCAACTGGCTTAGGTTGTAGTTCACTTCATCCTCGCTGTCTCCGGTCAGCTCAGCGAGAAGTATGAGCTTGGGCAACCCTCCGGTTATGACCATCCAAAATTCCGGCAAAAACTCCCAGCCCAGTTTGAATGCTTTCCATTTAAGATTTTTGAGCAAGCTCGGCATAAAACGGATAGCCAGCTTCAGAGTTTTATCGTCATAGACCTCAAAGCTTTCCGGTTTAAATTTCAAAACTTCTTTAATAATGTCGGGAAGATATTCCAAATCATTCAGGAATATTGCCGCCAGTTTCGCGACGTTATGCTTCGGCACGAGGCGGAATCTTATTTGGGTCACAAATCCGAGTGTCCCCTGCGAACCGACTATTAATTTACACAAGTTGAAGATTTTTTTATCCCAAACGTTCCAAAGATAATAACCGGCGGAATTTTTGGAAACATTCGGTTTGGCCTTTTTTATAATTTCGTAGTTGTCGTCAATCAGTTTGAATATTTTCCGATATAAATCCCCTTCCGCGGTTTTTTGTTTAAGCTTATATTCAAGCTCCACCGGAGTGAGCGCCTTAAAATCGTATTCCTCGCCATCGTCCAAAATTACTTTCAGATCTTCCACGTAATCTTCGGTTTTGCCGTAGGCCAGAGTTTTCTCCCCACCGGAATTATTGGAAACCATTCCGCCCAAGGCGCAGAGACCTTTAGAGGCCGGGTAAGAAGGCATCATCACCCCAAGTTTATCCGTTTCTTTTTCAAAATCCCGATAGAACATTCCCGGTTCGACGACGGCGTGTATTTTGTCTATCGTGATAAGCCGATTCATGTGCCTAGTAAAATCCACGATTATAGATTCGCTCAAAGGTCCGCCGGACATGTCCGTCCCGGCGGAACGCGCAGTTAAGGAAATGCGCCTGCCTTTTTTCTTTTCGCCGGAGACGAACCTGACCAGATTTTTTATGTCCTGGGAATCCTTCGGGAAAACTACAATCTCCGGTATAACTTCAAATATAGAAGCATCCCGGCCGTAAAGAGCCCGGGTTTCAGGATCATCCAAAACCTCTCCTTTAAAAAACTTTCTTACCTCTTCGCTTAACACCCTTTAAGTATATCAAGATTAACCGCTCCCTCGCGCAGAACAATAGGCTGTTTCCCGCGGAAGTCGATTAATGTAGACGGTTTTGAGGCTTGCCTCCCGCCGTCCAGATAAAAATCTACTTTATTTTTAAAATACTTTTTGGCCTCTTTAATACTCGCCGCCGGTCTCTCCCCTTCAAAATTTGCGCTCGGCGCGACAAGCGGGCCCGTTTCTTTTAGAAGTTTTTTAAGCCGTGCCAACTTCGGAAGCCTGAAAGCAACCGATTTTGTTCCTCGATGAAGATAGAAAAACTTTTTTGACGGAACTTTCAAAATAACGCTTAGCTTCCCCGGCCAATATTTGCGCAGGAATTTTGATTCCTTCGCGCCGAGCCTCACGCCAAAAGCCTTTAAATCCCCTATTGAAGAAATTAAAACTATCATCGGTTTGTTCTTATTCCGTTTGCGAAGGCGATATATCCGTTCCACGGCTTCCGGTAAAATAGCCGAACCGACTAGCCCGTAAATTGTGTCTGTAGCCAAAACACCGACACCGCCGGCGCTTAATATTTGAATTATTCTTTTTTGGCTCATTTTTCAGGCGGAGACTATCCTCCGGAACGGTTGGCTCTCTTTTCGTCTACTTCTGTTAAGTATACTTTGCGCATGCGGATAGATTTCGGCGTAACCTCCACAAGCTCGTCGTCGCCGATGTATTCCAAAGAGTCTTCAAGCGAGAGGGTGCGCGGAACTTTTAAAAATTCCATACCGCCGACGCCCTTGGAGCGCATGTTGGAAAGCTGTTTTTCCTTGCAGACGTTAACCCGGATGTCCATCGCCTTGGCGTTCTGGCCGACAATTTCGCCCTCGTATACCTCAAGCCCCGGACTTATGAAAAGTTCTCCCCTGCCTTCGGAACCCATCATGCCGTAAGCACGGGTCATTCCGGACTCGGAAGCCACGAGACTACCGTGCGCGTTGGATTCAAAATCTCCCTTATATTCTTCAAAAGATTCAAAAATGGAGTTCATTATTCCTTTACCCTTGGTCTTGGTCATAAAAACCGTGCGAAGCCCGATAAGGCCGCGGGTCGGAACGAGGAAGTCCATAAAGGCGCTGCCCATCTCGACACGCATGTCTTTCATGTTTCCTTTGCGCTTGCCCATTTCTTCGATAATCACGCCGGTGGAATCCTCCGGAACCTCCACGGACAAAAGCTCCATCGGTTCCAGCTTCTTGCCGTTTTTCTCGCGCATAATAACCTGCGGACGGGAAACCTGAAATTCATATCCTTCCCGGCGCATTTTTTCGATGAGAATGGAAAGGTGGAGTTCACCGCGGCCGGCGACTTCCCATGTATCGAAAGTGGAAGTCGGCGAAACTTTAAGCGCCACATCGGTTTCAATCTCTTTCGCTAAACGCTCCGCCAAGTGGCGGGAGGTAACATAGGTTCCCTCTTTTCCGGCGAAGGGAGAATTATTAACCATAAAATTCATTTTGACGGTCGGCTCTTCGATATCTATGGTCGGCAAAGGCTGCGGATTATCCTTATCGGTTATGGTTTCGCCGATAGTGACGTCTTCAATTCCGGCGATAGCCACGATGTCTCCGGCCGCGACTTCATCCACGTCCACTCTCGCGAGCCCGTCAAAAACCATAACCGAAGAAAGCATTGCCTTTTTTTGTACTCCGCCCCTGCCGATATGCGCGACTTCCACATTCTTTTTCAAAACTCCGGAATAAAGGCGCCCGATGGCAATTTTGCCTTTGTAATTATCGTAAAAAAGATTAACGGTAAGAAACTGTAGAGGCTTGTCCGCGTCTACCTTCGGCGCCGGAATATAATTTATAATCGTGTCAAAAAGCGGCCGGATGTCTTTCATATCCGCAAGTTCGTGCTCAAAGCCGGCTAAACCCTGCGCTCCGGAAGCGTAGATAACCGGAAATTCCGTCTGTTGGTCGGAAGCGCCAAGCTCTATAAAGAGGTCGAAGGTGCGTTCCAGCGCCCAATTCGGCCGAGCGCCTGGTTTATCAATTTTATTTATAACTACGATAATTCTGTGTCCGGCTTGGATGGCCTTCCTTAAAACAAATTTGGTTTGAGGCATGGGACCTTCCTTGGCGTCCACCAAAAGTAAAATACCGTCCACCATGCGCATAATGCGTTCCACTTCCCCGCCGAAGTCGGCGTGGCCGGGAGTGTCCACTATATTAATCTTCACACCCTGGTAATGAACCGCGGCATTCTTCGAAAAGATGGTGATTCCCCGCTCTCTTTCGAGTTCGTTCGAATCCATAATGAGCGTGTCGTCCGCTCCGGTTTTAAGCTTAAAATCCTGGGACTGTTTAAGAAGCGCGTCCACAAGGGTCGTCTTGCCATGGTCGACGTGAGCGATGATGCCTATATTTCTGATTTTGTCGGCGGTGAAGTTTTCCATCTTGATTAAAAAATGGCCGGAGCCATTTAACTTGGCTAAATTATATACTAAATTTTTCTATTTGACAAGCCTGCTATAAAGGATAAACTTTACCTCAGTTCTTAAAAGAAAGGAGTACGCACATGGTCGGAAAGGCTCGCAGAAATTTCCGGAAAGATGTCCGCAAACTTGCGGCTCTTCTTCATCCCCTGCCTCTCGAAATCCTGAGGCCGCTCGCGGATGTCGTGGACTATTTCGTAAACCGCGAACGCCAGTTCCATCTCTCGGGATTTGTCTCCGGATTCGAACCGAATTTTCTCCGGCACAGTTCAAAGGAGAATTTCCTGGAGTTCAAAAGTGTTCTCGGCGCCTATGAGGAACGCGGCACCACTCTCCGGCTCCTCGCACTCCTGAATGACGCTCTTCGGGTGGCGAATCCGGATTGCATCGCCGTGGAACAAGCCGACTTGCTCTGCGTCGCTTCGAAGATTCCGGATTAGTGCCGGACCTAAACGACCCCATGACGAAGCGCGTCCTCTCCGGGATGTAAGTGAAATATGGGCGAGACCAAAACCCTTTCCAAGTACGAAACGGAAATCCGCGCGGATTGCGCGAAGGTGGCGGAACTCATGCGTCTTACCCCTTGGGACGCTTCCGTCCTGGCGGAGATTTTCCGGAAACACGGCGAAGGTCTTCATCCGAGCTCCCCGCTCATGCGCCTAGCAGATGCCATCAGGCTGTCTCACCTCGGAACTCCTACCTGAACTTCGCCCCGACTTCTGTCGGGGCACTTTTTTATCCC
>JAVHQZ010000069.1:0-11559 GCA_036171415.1 Minisyncoccota bacterium
GGAAGGGCTTGGTAATGCCCAATGTCGGAACCACGGTGGAAATCACCTATGTTCAGACCCCCGACGGACAACTCGAGGCGATAACGTTCGGCCGCGAGAAGGCCGCCGAGCAAAGAAGCAAGGGGCAGAAAGGAAGCATACAGGGCTTAAAGGCCCCTACTGCCCCGACACCCGCGAAAAAGTAGGCACATTGTCCCCCGAAATATAGCCCGCAAAAATTTATGCGGGTTTTTCTTTATATAAAATAGCTTGACGCAAAAATCTTCGGGCGGTATTCTGCCGGTAGCTTTTAGAAAAACAGCCGAAGGGAGTTCGCATGACCGAAAACGAAACGATTGACACCAACAGACAAAAAATTCTCAACTACGGCGGCGCCCCGCCCTTGGGCGCGGATGCGGCGATGAAACTCCTCGGGGTCACAAGTTTTCTGGAGTTAAGACAGCTTCGGTGGCGGGGAAAGCTTCTCGGACTGTCGGTCAGCGAGTGGCAACCGTCGAGCGATGAACACAAAATACTCTACCCTCGTTGGCAGTTCGGCGGGGACGGAAAACTTCTCCCCGCCCTGCAGGACGTCCTCGCGTGGGCAACCTTAGGCGATCCTTGGGGCGCGGCGGACCTTCTGACCAGCCCGCAGCGGCACCTAGACGGACGGATACCGATTGAGATACTGAAGACCGAGCCGACGCCGGATACGCTGCAAAAGATTATCAATATTTTCCGCCGGGCTTACGACAAATGACGCGGTTCCAAATAACGCTTGCCGGTCCTCCGTGGACCGGTTTTTCTTTTCCTAAAATACAAGTTTGATTTAAACCCGATATTCCCGTATAATCACGCCTTAGACTACCAACCATGGCAACAAACGAAGTAATTCTTAGATTCAACGGAGTATCGTTCGAATACGGCTCCCAAAAACCGATTCTCTCTGAAGCGAAGTTTTTGATACGCCGGGGAGCAAAAATGACTCTCATGGGCCAGAACGGTTCCGGCAAAAGCACCATATTTAGGCTAATAACCGGCGACCTCCAACCAGAATCCGGAACGATAAGCCGCGCTAACAATCTGACCATCGCTCTCTCCAAACAGGTAATCCCCCGCGACCAGATGGAGATGACCGTAAAAGAATTTTTTGAGTCCGCCTTCCCGAAAAAGGTTTACGACATAGAACCGCGCATCGCCAAGATTCTTGAAGTGGTGAATCTCTCGGCACCGCTCGACCGTCCGCTCAAAACTTTTTCCGGAGGACAGCAGGCCAGAATCCTTTTGGCGCAGGCGCTTATCCAAAATTCCGACATACTCCTCTTGGACGAACCTACCAACAATTTAGACAAAGAAGGCATCGCCCATCTCACCAAGTTCTTAATCGATTATAAAAAAACCGTAATGGTTATTTCCCATGACGCGGAATTTTTGAATTCCTTCACCCAGGGAGTCATCTATCTGGATATCTTCACCAAAAAGACCGACCAATACACCGGCAATTATTTCACGCTCATTGAGGAAATAAAAAACCGCCTGGAGCGCGAACGGATGAAAAACGCGCGCCTCGAAAAAGATATCGCCAACCGCAAAGAACAGGCGAACTTCTTTGCCCAGAAAGGAGGCCACATGCGCGACGTCGCGAGGAAGATGAACGAAAACATAGAGAAGCTTGAGGGAGAAATCGTGGAAACCCGCCAGGAAGACAAAACTATCCGTAATTTCATTATCCCCTGCCAGGAGGAAATCCCGAGCCCTGTCTTAACGCTCAAATCCGTTTCGGCGATAAGAAACCATAAGGCCGTCGCCAAAAAAATAAATGTTGTTTTAAAAAGGAAAGACCATCTTCTCTTGTCCGGTCCGAACGGAATCGGGAAAACTACCCTGCTTGAGAAACTCGCGACCGGACACGCCAAGGGCGAAGAAGTGGTCAAAGGAGTCAAAATCGGCTACTATCGGCAGGATTTTTCCACCTTAGACTTCGATGAGACGGTTTACGGAGCGCTTAAAGAAGTCGCCGGCAAGATGACCGAGGAAGAACTACGTGGCCACGCGGCCGGCTTTCTTCTGACTTCAGAAATTTTGAAAACCAAAATAGGCTCGCTCTCGGAAGGACAAAAGGGGCTGGTCGCTTTCGCAAGACTTGTCCTGGAACGTCCGGGTCTTTTGATTTTGGACGAACCGACCAACCACATAAACTTCCGGCATATTCCGGTAATTGCGAACGCCTTAAACCGCTTTGAAGGTGCTATGATTTTAGTAAGCCACGTTCCGGATTTCGTTAAAAAAATAAAAATAGACAAGACTCTGGATATCGGGGCGCTTTAGTAATAATGATATTTTCGAGACGGAGGAACGACAACGTTCCGGACACGGAGCCGGTATATCTGACCCCGGAGGGTTTGGCGAGCCTCAAAAATAAACTGGCCAGATTAAAAGATTCTATCCCCCGATTGGCGGAAGAAGCCCGCCGCACCGCCGCCTTCGGCGACCGTTCCGACAACGCGGAATATAAAGAGGCTAAGGGGGCGCTTAGAAGCGCCAATTTTAGGATTATCGAGACCGAGGATAAGTTGAAACGCGCGGCTTTGATATCCCCCGATAAAAACTCCGCCGTAGTACAAATTGGCTCAACCGTTGTTTTAAAATCCGACGGCACGGAAAAAACTTATGAGATAGTAGGGCCCATGGAAACAAATCCAGGGTCCGGACGCATCTCCAACAAATCCCCACTCGGCGAGTCTCTTATCGGCAAAAAGGCGGGAGGCAAAATTATAATTAAAACTCCCGGGGGCGAAAAGGAATACACCATCACCCGCGTAAGCTAGACCTCCGCTATCTGTTAAAATGAAGCCATGAAATACACAAAAACCACCCTCGTCCGAACAATTATCATTTTCGCGGTTCTGGTGGTCGGCCTGGCGATAGTGCGGATGCTCGGCCCGAAAAATTCTCAGATTATCGCCGACCCAAAAAATGGAACCTATGAAATAGACGGGCAAAAAATAGCCTTGGTTAACGGTCTTTCAGAAATTCCCACAACACCCGGCTCTGCCTCCAAATTGATTACCCGCTATTTCGGTAACGATGCCTCCGGCGACCTGAATAACGACGGCAAAAACGATGCCGGGGCCGTCTTAAGCCAAAACGCCGGCGGAACCGGAACGTTCTATTATGCCGTGGCGCTTTTAAAAACAAATTCCGGATATGTCGGCACGAACGCGGTTCTCTTGGGAGACCGCATCGCTCCGCAGACGACGGGAATTAAAAACGGAGTTTTGATAGTCAATTACGCGGACCGGCTCCCCGGCGAACCTTTTACGGCGCAACCCTCCACGGGAAAATCTAAATATCTGGAAATAAGGAACGGAAAATTGGAAGAAGCTCCTATCTATATCGAATCTCCTTTGGGCGGAGCTTCCGTTTCCTCTCCGCTTACCGTCAGCGGCGTTGTTAAGGGCCCTTGGTTTTTTGAAGCGAGCTTCCCGCTCGTCTTGACCGATTGGGATGGGAAAATAATCGCCCAAGGCCACGCTACCGCGCAGGGCGAATGGATGACGGCGGACTATGTTCGCTTCACCGGAACCATAACTTTTGAAAAACCCGCTTACGGGGAACGCGGAACCCTGGTTTTCAGAAAAGATAATCCTTCCGGATTGCCCCGAAACGACGACGCCAGGGAAATAACCGTATTTTTTAAATAACTCCGGGAGGAAAAACATTCCCAAATTATTTGACCGCCTACCGTCTGCGTGATAGTTTTGTTGCAGTTAAGATTGAAAAAAAGGAGGCATATCCATGCCCGAAATTCCATCGCGCACTTTATGGTATATAGACCCTCAAATCCTGACCAAGGGGGCATTCTTAAAGGACGGGCGCGTTCGTGCCGACGAAAAAACCGCAAATCTGATATCCTCCTTGCTTGAAGATGGCCGGCACGCTCCGGCAATAGACCTGGATATTCCGATACGCGCCTAGTCCCCTCTTCCACGGAAGGCCACCATCATCTGTATATCGATAAGGCGCTTACCTGGCGCGAATACAGAATTCTTTTACGAGCGCTCTACAAAATCGGCCTCATCGAAAGAGGCTTCTACTGGGGAAGTATCCACCGCGAAAGCACCTTTCTGAGGCGCCCGGGGGTCAAAAAGCTGGGATATCCGGAGAGAAGCCTGCACACGCTCTTGGTGTGGTTGGTAATACGCGTGACATCCTGGATGAAGCTGATCAAGTGGAACATAGCCGAACTGATAAGCCGTTGACGCAACAACAAAGCCGCAAATTATTTTTGCGGCTTTCTTATTCAATGATTACCGCAAGCGGAATGAACTTGATATAATTAAATCATGCTCAAAGGATTTAAAGATTTCATTTTACGAGGCAACGTAGTGGATCTCGCGGTCGGTGTAGTAATCGGCGTCGCCTTTGGAACGATTGTGAACGCGCTGGTTAAAGACACCCTAACTCCGCTCGTCGGCGCAATCGCCAAACTGCCGGACTTCTCCAATCTTGCCCTTACGATAAACGGGAGCAAATTTTTAATCGGCGACTTTATTAATTCCCTGATTTCCTTTTTGCTCGTCACCTCCGCGGTTTATTTCTTCGTTGTCCTTCCGGTAAATAAGCTGATGGCTAAATTCCACAAGGCGCCTCCGGAAGAACCGCCCAAGACAAAAATCTGTCCGGAATGTTTTAGCGAAATCCCCTTGGCCGCCAAACGCTGTATGGCCTGTACGCAACCGGTATAAATTCGGCATCCTAAACAAAACCCGGACAGTCCATTGGACTGTCCGGGTAATTCTTAAGAGATTGAGGCTTCAATCTTTTGCTTGGCAGTAAGCGTTTTGTCCTCCCGGAAAAATATCCAGTAGACGGCGAGGGCTATTAACAGTAAAAGTAGGAGCCAGAGCCACCCCCAGCCGCCGAAAACGGAAAATATGGAAGCTAGGCCCGCTACCGCGCCGGCGACAAGCGCGCTTATGTAAGCGGAAGTCGTAAAGAATTTTCCGGCTTTATTGTTCCAGCTGGCTGTCGCTCCGTAGAGAAGCGTCGCGCCGGACTTAACATCGCTTCCGATATCATTTTTTATCTCAATAGTCCCCTGGTATCCGTCGGTTACCGCTCCGAGATTATAACTTACAGCGTTTTGGTCGCGGCTCGAGAAGGCGGCGTTAGAGGCCGTGAAGCTGACCTCAAGCGGGAGCACAATCTTTAGTTGGGTATTCTGCAAGTCGTATCCGCAATTATTTTTATATACCAAAGAGTAAACAATAGAGTCGCCGGAGTTAACCTGCGACTGGCTAAGGGTAGGGTTAAGCGACAAACAGGAACCGTTGTTGTTTATGACAACCGGGGGCTGCGGAGGAGTCGGAGGGACCGGAGGATTCGGCGGATTGACCGGAGGAACATATCCGAGCGTGCGGAAACTTAATACAGAACCATTTGCCGTACCCGCGGAAGTTTGTCCGACCGCGCGGTAATAATAAGTGGTCGCCGGAGTAAGCCCGGTAAGCGCCCAGGAGGTATCTACGAAGTTGGAGCCGGAGCCGACCGCCTGAGAATTGGTCTTTAACCCCATGGAAGCCGTCGGCCCGTATTCAAACCAGCCGTTGCCCACTCCGCCATTCGGATTTACCGAACCGTTCAAAAGAGCTGTGTTCGTGGAAACATAGGTCGCTTGTTTGGTCATCACCGAAGCTTGGCTCAAGTTATTCGAACCCGTGGTCGAAAATTGGAAAGCCTGGCCGTAGGTTATGCCGTACTGGTTCCTGGCCGCGACGCGTACATAGTAAGTCGAAGCGGGAGTCAGCCCGGTCACGCCGCTTGAAAAATTATAGTTGCTGTTATAGGCCTGGATAAAAGTGTTGTTGGTCGTATAATTGAAGGAATAATTATTTATTCCGTATTCAAACCAGGCGGTCGTGTCGGAACCGTTCGGAGTCACGTAGGCATTGAAGGTAGCGTAGGTATCGCCGAGATTGGTCGGGGTGTTGGTCTGGGCGCAAGGTTGGTTCGTGGAATTGTAATTGGTGTTGTAATTGTAGTTATAGCCGCTCCCGTTGTAGTTGTAATTATAGTTATAGCCGGAATTACAGTTGCTGCCTCCTCCCCCTCCGTTTTGGGTAGTAAAGCTATAAATGGAACCGTAAGCGGTGCCGTAAGAGTTCTGCGCCGCAACCCGGTAATAATAATTCATATTCGGGATGAGGTTATAGAGCTGCGCGGAAACGCTTTGCGGACCGGCAAAGGAACCGAGGTATTGGAAACCGGTAGTCTGGCCGAGCGCCGAAGTCTGGCCGTATTCAAACCAATAATTGGTCTGCGAGCCGTTCGGATTAACCGTACCGTTCAATGTAGCGGTATTCTGATTCTGATTGCCGACGTAATTAGTAGTCGCAATCGGGTATTGGCCGCTTCCTCCTCCCCCTCCGCCGGTGTTGGTGGTGAAATTAAGAATTTGTCCTTGGATAGTGCCGTACTGATTTTGCGCAACTACGCGGTAATAATAGACGGTGTTGTAATTCAACCCGGAAAGATAGTAAGAAACACTCTGGCTGCCACTTCCGGAACCGATAGATTGGTTGCCGGCCGTAGAACCCAAAGAGTAGCTGGTTCCGTATTCAAACCAGTAGGTAGTCTGGGAATTGTTCGGATTAACCGAGCCGTTTAAGGTCGCGGAATTTTGCCCGACATTGGTCGCGCCCGTGGTCTGCGCGACCGGAGCGGAGCCTTGAGCGCCTCCGTAAACGGCAACCGAGGCCGAAGCGCTTAACCCGCTGTAGGTCGCGGTAACCGTGGCGCTTCCGCTTTGTACGCCGTTTATAAATCCGCCGGAAACAGTGGCAATGGAAGAATTCGAAGAGCTCCAAGACGCGACACTCGTAACCTGGGCCGGAGCGGAAGGCCCGGGACCGTCCGAGTCGTAAGTCGCTTGAATCTGGAAACCGGAACCGGCGTTAACCGTAAGGGAATTTTGACTCAAGATAAGGGTCGGCGTCCCCGATGAATTGGTGGTGAAACTTAAAGTCTGCCCTTGCGAGGCGCCGAATTGGTTTTGCGCGGACAAGCGGAAATAATAAGTGGTGTTCGGATTCAGGCTCCCGAGCGAGCTCAGTGCGCTCAAAGTTTGAGTTCCGGAACCCGTGGACTGAGTCAAAGTATTTTGTCCGAAAGACTGAGTCGTGCCGTATTCAAACCAATACGTTGAATTAAAACCGTTGGGATTTACTTGTCCGTTTAAGGTAGCGGAATTTTGATTTATATTTGTAGCCGCAAAAGTGGAAATAGTCGGAGGATTGCCGGTCTGGCCGTTGACCGTAATATTCGCGTTGGCCGAAAGTCCGGAATAAGTCGCGGTAATCGTAGCGCTGCCCCGGGCCGCGCCGGTCGTCCATCCGCCGGAAACATTGGCAACGGAATTGTTGGAAGAAGTCCAGGCGGAAGAATTGGTCACGTCATACGCGGACTGGGAGCCGGCTGCGCCATCGGGATCGTACATCGTCCGGAACTGGGTTCCCTGACCGACGTTAACCGTGGCGGAAGACGGAGTGATGGTAAGTGTCGGATTGGCGGGAGGGTTAATCACCGCGTTGACCGTAATATTCGCGTTGGCCGAAAGTCCGGAATAAGTCGCGGTAATCGTAGCGCTGCCCCGGGCCGCGCCGGTCGTCCATCCGCCGGAAACATTGGCAACGGAATTGTTGGAAGAAGTCCAGGCGGAAGAATTGGTCACGTCATACGCGGACTGGGAGCCGGCTGCGCCATCGGGATCGTACATCGTCCGGAACTGGGTTCCCTGACCGACGTTAACCGTGGCGGAAGACGGAGTGATGGTAAGTGTCGGATTGGCGGGAGGGGCGGTCACATTCAAACTGCACTGGGCCGACTGGGCACCGGAAATAACCGTAACGGTTTTAAAACCAGCGGCGGAACACTGCGGCCAATATCTGGCGCCTCCTCCGGGTCCCGCTTCCGTATTGCCGGAACAATGAGCGCTGTCGGTGATGCTCCAGGAATAAGTTCCGTTTCCGCCGAAGGCTTCGAACTTCGCGCCCAAATTCAACCCGATGGATTGGGAGGTCGGAGTGCAGCTAAGAGGAGTTCCGGTGGGCGGAAGAGCTGAGCCGTTTACCGTATAGCGGGCGACCAAATATCCCTGGCTTCCCCAGCCGGGAGTAAGGTTGCCTAAATTAAAAGTAGTCGGACCGCCCGATGCTCCCTGGGGAGACGTGGACTGGTTCGGATACCATTCCGAAGAATTAAAAGTTAGCGAGGTTATGGTTTCTCCGGCGGCGGGAGAAACGGAAGAAGAGCCGTAGACCGCGGACGCGTTGTCGGCGGAAATAACGCCGGAAGCGCTAACGCTGGAACCGTAGCTGAATGAAACTGCGGCGCGGGCGTTTGCCGCGGTTTGGTCGCCGGTATTGTGATAATAGAAAACAAAACTTATGACATCGCCCGCGTGGACGTTCGTGATGCTCTGAGACCAATTTATAGAAGAACCGGGATTCTGGGTGTAATTTGAAACCCTTAGAACCGGTTTATCGAGCGGATCCGTGTTAAATTGAGGTCCGGCAGCCAAAGAAACCATCGGCTGCAAAACAAGCGAAAACAATGCTAAAACGACTGCGAGGTGCCTAAATTTGCTTATTTTATTGACCATTTTGTTATTTTTTCTAAATTTGTTTGCGACAGAATTTTACCATTATAGAGTGTGAATGTCAACTGACGCTCTCCACCCCCGCGTTGCCTATATTACGCTTATTTTTTGAGTAAAAAACTCCGACCGGGGGGTCGGAGCGAAACGAGGGAACTTTAGTTCGGAGGATCGGGAGACGGGCCGCCGGCCGGTTGATGAGTCTCGCTCTTTTTGGAAGAGAGGGCGTAAACCGCTCCGCCGATTAAGAGTCCGCCGATAACGTATGGCCAGGGAGACCGCCAGAAAGATTTCTCTTTCTTGAGCCCCAGAGTAAGCGGCGGTTTTTCGGCCGGTAGGGGCGCCGCGTCCAGATTGAGCCGTCGGACGGGACCTTGCTCAATCGAAGCTTTCTCCCGCTGTTTTCTCACTGTCTTCGGCGCAGGAATGTATTCGACCGGAGCGCATTCCAAAACTCCGTCCGGAATCCAGTCTGCGGGGCTCAAAACATCATTCCCGCAGTTGTAAATCCAGAGAGCAACTCCGTCGGACTTGCGGACCACGATTGGCGTCCCCCGCCGGAGGTATCCCTCCACGGAACGCCCGCGCTTGCCGTTTTTCTCGAAAGAGAGAACGGCCCGCTCGTCGTTTCGGATGCGGAGCAGGCACTCGCTTCGCCAGTCAATCTTCCTCTCCGGGTCCACCGGATTTTGATTCAGTAGAAAATAGCGCCGGACAGGCTCCTTCTTCTCCGCCGCGAACACGGGGTTCCCGTAAAAAATGAAGAGAAAAGAGAGTAGGACAGCGAATATCTTTCTCATACATGCCTCCTTTTAAATTGGACGGAACTAGCCAAATATTAATATATTTTTATATTTTTGTCAAAAAAGATAAAACTTGAATGTTATACTCATAGGACAAAGTCGTTCGCAAATAAACCAAAAAAATAAAAATGGATCACAAAATAAAAAATTATCTGGGAATTGCCGGCATAATCGGCATCCTGCTCGCGGCTATTGTCGCCTGGCAATATGTCGCCGCTTATGCGGACTCCGTTCAGCCCGGAAATTATCGCACCTTTAGTGTTACCGGTGACGGCAAGACCGTGGCCATACCGGATATTGCCACCTTCACCTTCAGCGTCGTAACCGAAGGAGGGAAAGACTTGGGGCAGCTCCAGACTCAAAACACGAACTTTGCAAACAGCGCGATTGAATATCTTAATGGCCAGGGCGTGGAAGCGAAGGATATAAAAACCCAAGGATATGATGTCAGCCCGCGCTACCAATATTCCAATTGCGGACCCACCCCATACGGCGGCTCTTCAACTTGTCCCCCGCCCGCGATTGTCGGCTACACCGTGACCCAAACGGTACAAGTAAAAGTGCGCGACTTGGCTAAGGCCGGGACCATAATCGGCGGAGTGGTAAATAGCGGAGCAAATAGCGTTTCCCAACTGCAATTTACGCTGGATAATCCCGACGCCGCTAAAGCGTCCGCGAGAAGCGAGGCACTCGCCAAGGCCAGAGCCAAGGCGCGGGAGATTGCGAACGAAGGCAGTTTCGGTTTGGGAAAACTTATTTCCGTACAGATTAACGACGGCACCCAGGGCCCAATATATTACGGAATGGGCGCCGGAGTCTCGGCTTCAAAGGCGGATTACGCGCCGGCGCCGGTAGTCCAAGCCGGTTCCCAGGACGTGAATGTCACGGTTAGCCTGACCTACGAAATAAAATAGTTAGTTTGTAGAGGTTGAGCCCGTGGAAGAAGATTCCCGTGGCACGAGAATCATCACCTTCTCCCCCGGAGCCTGATAGTGAAGCCTGTCGCGAAGTTCCTTCCCGAGATTCACTGGGTTAGAAAGATACAAGAGATCAGCCTTGAGCTGGTCTCTTTCGTTTTGAGTTATATCAAATTTAGCTTTTACTTCGCCGTATTGTTCTTCAAGCGCGCTTTTTTGCCTCCAAAGGGAAATGAGTTCCGCTCCCAGAAAGAGCATGAGAACCGTGAAAATCGCGATTAGGGCTCGTCGGGACATTATTTTTTAAGTATTTCCCGGAAAACCTCCGGCGTCAGGTTGACCTTGGCTCGCTCCAAAAGCCTTTCCTTCCCGCGCTTTTGTTTCCTCCATAACTTCATTTTACGGGTTACGTCTCCGCCGTTTTTCCCGAAGTTGCCGAGCTGTTTCTTCGCCGCCGCGATAGTTTCCCTGGCGATTATCCGCCCCTGCACCTGGGCCTGAATGGCCTGGGAAAATTGCTCCTTGGGCAAAAGATCTCTTAAGCGCTCCACCGTTGACCGGGCTTCGTGTTCCAATTCTGTTTTTCTGACTATCCTCGTCAAGGCCGGCACGATTTCCCCGGCAAGTAAAATGTCCAAGCGCTCGGCGTCGGTTTTCCTTTCTCCGGCAAGCTCGTAGCTGAAAGAGGCGTAGCCCGCGGAAACCGATTTCAATTGGTCGTCAAAATCTCGGATGAGTTCGGAAAGCGGCATGGTTCCGGTTATCAGAAGATTTTCTCCGATGTTCTGCACTTCTTGTACGCTCATCTCGTAAGTATTTTGGATAGAGAGAACTTTTTGCAGGTACGCCTGGGGCACGAGTATTTCTATCTTTATTATGGGCTCCCAGATTTCATCGGCTTTTTCGGGGAAGTCATGAGGCTCTTTTACCACCCGCTCCACGCCGTTTTCTTTGACCCGGTAAGCGATAGTCGGGAAGCTGGTTAAAAATTCCAGATTAAACTCCCGCGACAACCTGGCCGAAGTTATTTCAAAGTGCAGCTGGCCCAAAAAGCCTACTTTTAATCCCCTCCCCAGCGCGTCGTTCGCGTCCGGCTCGAAAGACAAGGCGGCATCGGTAAGCCGTAGGCGTTCGAATCCCCGGAGAAGCTCCTCAAATTTGGTTTGTCCGTCGGGATAAAAGGAAATGAAAACCGTAGGTATCG
>JAVHQZ010000070.1:0-11549 GCA_036171415.1 Minisyncoccota bacterium
GGGCATCTCTTGAGGGCTTCGAAGTTTCCGGCGCGTTTATGTCCAACCTCTGGCAAACCGTTAAGGAATCCTTCCCCGGGCACGCCCTGCTTCTTTTCCTCATAAATTTCGTTATTCTCGTCTACTTTATTTATCTCATTCTAAAAATGAAATCCATGAATAGAAAAAGGTCGGATAAAAATAATTTAAATTAAAATGAAAAAAATCGGTATTATTCTTGCCGGAGCCGCCTTCTTGGCTTCCGCGCTCGTATCTCCGGTACTCGCGGAGACCGCCACCTCAACCAAACCGGTTAAGGTAATCCTGAATGTCGCCTGCATACAAACCGCGATAAGCGCCCGTGATGGGGCCGTTGCTTCCGCGGTCAGCGCATACGCCGCTTCGATAGGTTCGGCGATTTCCACCAGGACCGCCGCTCTTAACGCCGGCTGGGCCTTGACCGTGGCTAAAGACAGGAGGGCCGCTCTCCGTTCGGCTTGGAGCGCTTATCGCGTTTCCGCAGCCGCGGCCAGATCCGACTTTAAGAAAGCCAAGTCCGCCGCTTGGAAAACTTTCTACGCGGACAGAAAAGCTTGCGGACCTCAGCACGCCGTTGAGGACTCCACCACCCAGAGCGTTGATAACAACCTCTAATAATAAAAAACCGCCCAAATGGGCGGTTTTTTATTTATCATTAGACCTCCTTAATAAATATACGGAAAAGGAAGAAGGCTATAGGCTCCGGAGCCTACCGAAAAAAGCAACATGGCAAGAGCCAGTAGTGTGAATTCTAATTCGCAATCTTTAAGCGGCTGATGCCATTTAAATAATTTCCAGATTATCGCCACAATCATATCCACGGCCAGAAACGCCCCTATAATCGGCGCCCAGATCCCCAAAATTATTCCGAATCCTCCGAGAAATTCCGATACTGCGACTATCGTCCCCCAAAAAAATCCGGGCCGAAAACCCATTCCCTTGAAATTCTCCGCGTTGGCTTTTAGGTTTTTAAACTTTGGCCAGCCGTGATGAATCATCACCATGCCCAGAACCAAACGAATCAGAAGCAGCCCCCAATCCGGAGAAAAATACAAATTTATCATTTAAAATTTATTTACTAATTAATTTGGCGACCTTTAGGCGGGGTACGTTTACCCGGAAAGCATTCAAGATCGGAATAAAATCGGTCACGAAATTATAGGTGGCCGCTCCTTCCGCGTGGATTACTCCGGCAAAAACCAAAACCAGTCCGGTAATATTGGTAACCGTCCAAATGGCGAAATTCTGCCAAATAATTTTTTTCGTTTCTTTTCCCAGACCCATTGCCTCGGGAATACCCTTCAAATCGTCGCGCATAAGGGCCACGTCCGCCGCCTCGATTGCCGCGTCGGAGCCTATCGCCCCCATGGCGATAGATACATCGGCCATGGCCAATGCCGCCGCGTCATTTACCCCATCCCCGATCATGCCCATAATCTCGCCGTGCTTAGCCTTAATTTTTTCTATTTCCTCAAGTTTTCCCTCCGGCTTCATATTCGCCACATAATTGGCTATGCCCAGGTCGGATGCCACTTTCGCGGCAACTTTTTCGTTGTCCCCCGTAAGCATTATCCAGTGTTTTACGCCGGCCTCTTTGGTCGCGGCCACTATTGACCTGGCATAGGGCCGGATGCGGTCTTCCGCGTAAATGAAACCTAAGAATTTGCCGTCCATGCCTACCGATGTAATACTTGCCCCATCATCCTTTCTGGCTTGGATAGATTTCTTTTCTTCCACGCTTATCTTTATTCCGTTTTTTTCCAGATATTCCAATTTTCCCGCAAAAATTTTTCTATCTCCCTTTTTAACCATTATTCCGGAGCCGGGAGTTTCTTCGAAGTCATCCGGGGCGGTAATATGAATTTTCTTTTCTTTTAAGAAGCTTTCCGTGGCAATAGCCATCGGATGGTTAGAGTTGACTTCCGCCATACCTATAAATTCCAAAAAATCTTTTTCAGCGGTTCCGCCAAAAGTTATAGCACCCTGCACCTTCGGCTTCCCGAAAGTAAGAGTCCCGGTCTTGTCGGTCAAAAATGTCTGAATCTTGGGCAGTTTCTCGAGCACATCCGAACCTTTGAGCACTATGCCCGCCTGGGCGGCACGGACGATGCCCACGGAATACGTAAGCGGCACGGCGACCGCGATATCATCGGCGCAGACTACGAGCAGTACCGCCAGAACCAAAAGCAGATTCTGGGTAAGCGCGTAAATAATTATCGCTCCGACAAAAGTAGTAACAATGTACCAACTCGTAAATTTTGCTGCCAATCTTTCGGTTTTTGCCTTTTTTCGGCTTGCCTCTTCTATTAATAAGGCAATGCGGCTCAGGGTGCTGTCTTCGCCGATTCGTTCGGCTCTGACCAAAAGCGAACCCGTGGTATTTAGGGTTGAACTCCAAACTTTGTCTCCCGGCTTTTTGGCGACCGGCTCGCTTTCCCCGGTAAGCGTCGCCTCATCCACGCTCGCGAGCCCCGTGACCACCACTCCGTCCACGGGTATCCGCTCCCCCGCCTCCACAACCAAAAGGTCATCCCGCTTGATGTGCTCCAGGGGGATTTCTTTAATTTCTTCGCCGATTTTTATTTTTACCTTGGTCGGCCGGTATTTAAAAAGCTGTTCGATTATCTTTTGGGAGCGCCGCTCTGTCCAAAGGTCGAAAATACGGGCAGAGGTAATCATAAGAAGTATGAAGGTCGCCGAATGCCACTCCCTGGCCAAAAAGGCGAATAAAAGCGCGATACTCGCCAGGAGATCAACGGTCAGTTCTTTTTTAAAAGCCGCCTGTATGGCGCTCCAAAGAACCGGAACAACTCCGATAAACGAGAGCGCCACAAATACGTCCAGGGAATATGGGAGGATTTTAAAAAGATCCAGAATAAGAGCCAGAGCGATACCCGCTCCAAGAAGACAATTTAAAAGAATGATGGTGCCGAATTCTTTACGCTTCATTAACGCTTAGCCATTTTTTCATGGCCTTGCATCTCTTTGGCGATTTTAAGCAACATCTCGCTTTGGTTTTCAAGATGCATCAGAATCGTCTCTATCTCTCTCTCCGCTTTCGTATTAACCTCGAAATCCGCTTCCGCGCGCGCCTCGCCGTGTTTTCCCTGGAGATTTTGCCCGATTAAAATTAGCGGCATGAGAGAAATTTGAATCGCGTTGGAAATTATGAGCCAAAGAACAAACGCCGGATACGGATCAAAACGCAGCTCCGCCGGCGCCAGAACATTCCAGCCGACCCAAAGCAGCGTCCAGGTAAAAATTAGAAAAAAGAAGCCCATCGTCCCGACTCTTTTTGTAACTTCAACCGCAAACCTTTCAAGCCCGGTCAGCTGCTCGTACTGCTCGATGTTTATATTCCGAACCGGCGTCCGGAGTTTTTTAAGTTCTTCGAGTGGTGCTGGAGAGTGTTTCATTTTTTAACCTAACCTCCGCCTGAAGAATCCGTCTAAGCCCCAGGTTTTCCCGGCGCGGGTAGCGAAGAAATACATAAGAACAAATGTATAGATTATGTGATCATCTATGATGAACGAATTGGCGTCCGGATACGGGAAATTCAAATGCGCGAAATAGTAGAGAATCATGAGCAACGCCCCGAAGAATGAAGAAAGTCTTACGAATATACCGAGGATAAGCGACGCCCCAAGGAGTAGGAGCCCCCACTCATTCAAAAAGTTTACGATAGGCAAAATGGACGGGCCGGTAAGCCAATGGTAAAAGTCGGGAAAGGTGCCCGCGTTGTTCAAAAACCCGGCCGCGGACCATTTCGGGTCTATGATCTTGGTCAGACCGGCGTAAAAAAACAGCCAGCCCAAGGAAACGCGTAGCAGAAATATAGAAATTTTTTGTAATTTACTCATGACCTAATTATAGCATTTGGTTGGCGCCGGTTCTCCCGAAAAATAAAAAACGCGCCTCGTGGCGCATTTTTGTAAATAGTTTATTCTCCCTTTCCGGCCGGCGCGCGGTCCTTTAGAAGGCTCCGCTTGCTGAAAACATAGAGATAAAGTATCTCGGCAATTCCCATGGTGTTGATTATTAAAAGAAACACGAACCACCATTTATCTTCTTTTCTGGCGGCTTTCCAAAGAGCCAGCCCTTTCCAGACAAGCGACCAAAGCAAAACTAAAACCAGGAGCGGCCAGTAGGCGGTGAAGGTGGCGGGCAAATAACTCGGTACTGTGTAATTCATTTTATTGGAACCCATCTCAAAAATATCACGAAATCGCGTTTTGAGTTATTTCTTCGCTTCCGCAAGGCTCGACGAAGAAGGTGTAGTCAGAGACTACTCCGACGAGTCACAACGATGCGGGGCGGAGAAATAACTAAAACCCGAAGGGATACTACCAATTTCACCTGTTCGCTTTGTCGCTTCGGACTCGGAGTATCGCAAAGGATACACCTTCGCCCTTGCTCCTCGCGCCAGACGAAATTGGTTAGTATCGCGACTCGCGGTATTTTTCAGATGGGTTCTGATTTATACTTCGACCTTTGAGAACAGATAGCTCCCGACAATCAAAAGAAGGGCGTTCGCGCCTAAAATGACGGCGAGGTCGAGCCCGAGCGAATAGTGTGTCTGGGCGGAAAACGCGTAGCGCAGAAGGTCCACCCCGTAGGTTAAGGGGTTTAGGTCGGCAATTGTCTGAATCAGTCCCGGTAAATTATTGATTGGGAATATGGAACCGGAAAGAAAAAACATCGGCATTACTAAAAAGTTCATAATGAGCGGGAAGGCGTGCATGTCTTCCATCTGCGAGGCGATTGCCGTGCCGAGCGCGGTGAAGAGAAGGGCGATGATAAACATGAATACAACCGACAGGAGCACGGCCCATAAAGATTCCGGCCTGAAGCCCGCGAGGAGAGATACAAGAAGAACAATCAATCCCTGCGCCGAAGCAACGGTAGCTCCTCCGAGCGTCCTGCCGATCATGATATTGGCGCGGGAGACCGGAGCGACCAGAGTTTCTTTCAAAAAACCGAATTGCCTGTCCCAGATAACTTCCATGCCGAAAAACATCGCGGAAAAAACTACCGCCATAGCCACAACTCCTGGCACCAAAAATTGGATATAATTCCCGCCACCGGCTTTCTGATATATCGGTCCGAAGCCCAACCCCAAGGCAATCAAAAACAAAAGAGGTTGGCCGATTGAGCCGATTATCCTCGATTTGGAGCGCCAATATCTTTTAAGTTGTCTAAGCCAAAGAACGTATATTGTTCCCATGTTATTTTCTGCCCCAGGCGCGGGCCTGAAGTTTCATTGATTGGTTGCCGGCTCCCTCGTCGCGGATATTCTTGCCGGTTAAGGCCAAAAACGCGTCGACGAGCGTATTTGTTCCGGTTTTCGTCTTAAGTTCCTCCGGGGTTCCTACCGCGGAAATCTCCCCATGGTCTATAATGGCCACCCGGGTGGTTACTTTTTCCGCCTCCTCTATGTAATGGGTGGTGAAAAACACCGTTATTCCTTCCCTTTTGTTCAAATCCTGAATGTAGCTCCAAATATGGTTTCTGGTCTGCGGGTCTAACCCTATAGTCGGTTCGTCCAAAAACAGGACTTCCGGGTGATGCAATAAACTCCGGGCAATTTCAAGCCTACGCTTCATACCCCCAGAAAAAGTTTTAACCAAATCCCCTTTTCGGTCCCAAAGCTCCACAAATTTCAGAAGTTCTTCGGTTCTCTCTCTTCGGAGTTTCTTCGGGATAGAATACAAAACACCGTGAAACTCCATGTTTTCCTCCGCGGTCAGCTCATCGTCCAGGCTCGGGTCCTGGAAAACAATCCCGAAAGAATGCCTCACCGAATCTTTTTCGCTTACCGGATCGTGGCCGGCAACGGAGAGCTTCCCGCCGGTCGGCTGGAGAAGCGTTGTAAGCATCCGGATAGTTGTAGTCTTGCCCGCGCCGTTCGGGCCTAAAAACGTGAATATCTCTCCTTTCCTTACTTCAAAAGAAACGTTTTTAACGGCGGTTATATCCTTGAACTTCTTGGTCAGGTTTTTCACTTCGATTATGTTCATCGTTCCTAATTTTAGCAAATTTTTAGAATTTCCTGAAATTACTTGTTTGCCCGCTACGCGCTGTCTATACTTATCGGATACTTATGACCCTAACCTCACACGCCATAGCCGGAGCCGCGGTAGCTAGCTTTTTCCCGAAAAGTCCCGTCTGGGCTTTTATTTTCGGATTTTTAAGCCATTTTATTCTGGACGCCATCCCCCACGGCCACTATCCTATCAAATCCCACACCAGGCATCCCGAAAACCGCTTGGCGGAAGATATGCCCTGGGGCCGGGATCTTTTTTTTGACCTTTTAAAAATCGCCGGCGATTTTATCTTGGGCCTGATTTTAAGTTTTTTATTTTTTCAAAATATCGGCTCGACCATAAACTGGATTGTAGTTATAGGGGCATGCGCGGGTATGGCGCCGGATGCCCTGCAATTCGTTTATTGGAAGATAAGGCGTGAACCCCTAACCTCCCTTCAAAGATTCCACATTTGGATGCACGCGGAAAAAAATTTAAACTCCGAACCCGTTAAAACCGTTGCGGTTGAACTTGGCATAGCCATGGCAAGCGTTCTTCTGGTCAAGCTCTTTGTTTAAGTTTAAAATTCACCCCAAAAACAAACCCGCCTGTCTTTCGACGGGCGGGTTAAGGATTAGCTCCTTTTTTTCTTCGCAGCCTTTCTTTTCTTCGCGGGCTTCTTTGCTTTTTTCTTTGCCATTATATTTTTAATTCTTAAATTATTCTTCGACCTTTAAGTAATTGATACTTACTTTCTATTAAAATTATAACAGAGCACGGGTTAAAACACCTGTGCATAAGTCGCCTCGCCGATAATTTTGTTTTTGCTCCAAATTTTCCGCCACGCGATGCTCCGCGACCAATTTTATTTTTGATAAACTTTCCCTTAAAAAATTTCCGCAAAAAATAATCAGTTTCCCAAAAACATTTTCACCGCGACTCGCGCTAGATCAGAATACGGCCCGCCGACAATAGATTCTTGAATATCTTCAAGCCGGAGCGTAGTGGAGTCGTGGGGAAATTTAATCTTGTTTCCTTCTATCCACGCCACCTCTCTTCCCTCGTGATCGTAAACATGATTGTCACAAAAATATCCCAAGCGCCTGCCGGAATGTTCATAAATACCGTCGCTCTCTATTTTTCCGATATAGTCTCCTCCCCTCCAGAGCTGATTGTCTTTTATTTGTACCATTTGTTTATTTTAGCCTAACGGATGCAAACGTGCACCTGGGCGCTAAGAGTAGTGGACGCCGAAGTTATGTTGAATAGATTGGAATAATCCCCGGAATTCGCGTATATGTGGGCAACCGAAAGCGGCCCTTCTCCGGAACCGACCTTCCCGTCGGCGGAAGCTCCATCCCCCCAATTGATTCGATAAGCATAGTCTTTTGCCGGGGAGAACGGGTTCTGAATAGAGTAGTCTACCTTTGAGCCATTATTGAACTCCACGCAAACATCGCCCTGAAAAGAGCCGCTTGAAGTCGCGACGGAAAATTGTCCGCCTGGAGAAATAAAATTCTGGAGAGATTTTCCGGTTTCTCCGGAGAGAAGTTTTACCGCCGCCGGCGGGAGCTGGCCTTTAATCTGGGAATAAAGATCGGAGATGGTACTGGAAACCGTTTTAGGTGTGTTTTCGAAAAAATTTCTGATGTCCGTAAATTTCTTCTGGGTGGCTTCCGCGAAGTTGCTTGCGTCGTTAAAAGCGTTCACGCCCTTCTGTTTTATATTATTTAAAGCTTCGAGTTTTTTCAGAAACTCGTCATAGGCCGTGCCTGCCCGCCCCGTGAGATTTGAAACGCTATCGGTCGAGAGCCAGAAATACACGCCGGCGGCGATTATGATGAGGCTGAGGATAATCCAAAAAAATTTCATATCCCAATCATATATCCAAGATTGACGCCGTTTCCTTGGCTATTTCCCCCAGCTCGTCCGTCCTGATGACAGCGAGCTTGTTGCCGACAAGTGCGTCGCCGTCCGGCGCCGTATTCTTGAGCGAATCCAGGGCTATGCCCAAAAATTCCAAACCTTCCGAAATTCTTTCCCGCATAATTACCGACCGCTCGCCGATGGTTGCCGTGAATACCACCAAATCCACTCCGCCCATCGCCGCCGAGTACGCGCCGATATATTTTTGTATCTTATACACGAATATTTTTAGTGCCAGCGCGGCGTCCGCGTCTCCCTTGGATTCCAAGTCCAATAACTCTCTCACGTCCCCGGTCCTGGCGCTTATCCCCAAAAATCCGGATTTCTTATTCAGATACTCTTCCAATGCCGTATAATCGAGCGACAGCTTCCGGCCGAGATAGATGAGCGCTCCGGCGTCTATATCTCCTACCCTTGTCCCCATCGGCAATCCCTCAAGCGGCGTGAAGCCCATGGAAGTATCCGCGCTCCTGCCGTTTTTTACGGCGGTTACGCTCGCGCCCGACCCGAGGTGGCAGACGATAACCCGCTCCGGGAGAGACCCCATGAGCGCCGGTATTTTCTTAAGAACCGATTGGACGGAAATGCCGTGATAACCGAAGCGATAGATATTATATTTCCGCGCGTCTTCTTTCGGAATCGCGTAGGTACGCGCGTGAGCCGGAAGTCCGGCGTGGAAGGCACTGTCGGAAACCGCCACCTTTTTAATCTCCGGCAGAGCGACTTCGAGCCTAAGAAGCTCCTCAAGTATGGGGCGGATGTGCAAGGGGGCTTCCTCTTCCGACTCCTTTAATTTAGTTCTGAATTCTTCCGTTATCGCATTGTGCGAATAAAAGTATTCGCCCGGAGCGACGATGCGCACGCCGACTCCGCCGATATCCGCCTTGCCGGTTATTACACCGCGGATTTTGGCCAGGTTTAAAATAAATTCCACGTCGTTTTTGTAATCGGTTTCGGTTATCTCCTGTGTTTCTTTCGCGCCGTTAACTTCCAAGTTCAGGATATATTTGCCCGACTCCGTCTCAATGTGCGCGAGCATCAACCGCTTCTCGCCGTCGTAGATAGCGAATTTTCTGGAGGCGCTCCCCGGATTTACCGCGAGAATCATAGTTTAATTATGGCATAAAGACAGAATCTAGAAAGTAGAACCTAGAAAATAGTTAGCCCAACCCAAGCTTCTTCCGCAACCAATATGAATCCCCGAACCTCGCATAACCAAGCCAGGATTGCTCGGATTTCCTGATAAATTCTTCGGACATTTTTCCTTGCCGAAGCAGCTTCGCGTAACGCTTTTTCCTTTTAATAAATCTTTTGACGGTTGATTTTCGCAAACGCCTGCGACCACCGACAAGCACATAACCCAAGAAATCTAGACCCTTTTCAATCGGACTTGCCCCGTTAGAGGTCGCAGACTCTCTAATGGGGAAAATTTCGGCTTTTTTTGGGTGCAAATTAAGCTTTAATTTATCTTTCAGAAAAATCCTTATTTTTTCTTTCTGCTCTCCTAGATATTTTTTGTCCGTCCCCAGTATCAAAAAGTCGTCCATATAGCGAATATAGTATTTCTCCTTAAGTTCCCTTTTTACAAAATGATCCAGTTCGTTCAGATAAACGTTGGCGAAAAGCTGGCTGGTAAGGTTGCCGATTGGTATCCCGCTTGGGTTGCTTGCGATTATCTCGTCAAGTAGCCATAAAATATCCTTATCCTTGATTTTCCGGCGGAGCATTCCGAGAAGCACTTCGTGGTTCACGTTGTTAAAATACTTGGAAATGTCGCATTTTAAACAATAAATCCTATTGTCATTCCCGCGCAGGCCTGCCTGCCGATAGGCATGGCGGGAATCCAGGAAGCTGGATTCCGGACGAGTACTCCGGAATGACACATGGTTGTCGCTGCTCTCCCCGCCCGCCATCGCAAACCGAGCTTGCGAGGTGTTGCGGGCAGGTCTCTCTCTCTCTCTCTCTCTCTCTCTCTCTCTCTCGTGCCCGCCCGCCACATTGGTCCGAGCATTGCAAGACATTGCGGGCGTGCCCGACCATAATGCTTTTATGAAATATTCCAGGCGGAGTATCGCCGCGTGCGTTCCTTTTCCTTTTCGGCAAGCATAAGAATCATAAACAAATCCTTTATCGAAAATTGGCTCAATAATGTTGCAAATGGCATGGTGCACAACACGGTCGCGAAACGGCGCGGCTTTAATCAATCGTTTTTTGGAATCATTAATGATGAATTCGCGGTAGCCACCGTGTTTATAGGTCTTTAGTCTTAGTTCTTCCAGTAGGGTGCATATGTTTTCTTCCAGATTATAACCGAACTTCAGGATAGAACTGCGATAACGTTTGCACTTGCGGGCATCAATATAGGAGCGGTGGAAATTTTGGAATGTGAGCATCTGAGAAAACAAACTAGAACTTTTTGTTCCGCGCCGTTCAGACTTATTTTCAAATAGGGATAGTTGCATTTCTAGTTTGTCATCCCGGGCTTGACCCGAGATCCAGCATTTCTAGATTCCGGCTGGATACGCCGGAATGACAGATGGGTAGTATGAGTATGGCGCAAAAAACTCCTTGCCCCGCCCCTTTGGAGTTTCAAAGGGGCGGGGCTTTCCTGCTTAGAATCCCGCTTAACGAGAAAATAAACAGGGCGTAGGAGTTTATATTTTCCTCGGCCCCGCCCGCCATCGCTACGCTCAGGCGTTAGCGGGCGGGCAGCAAAGCAAAAGAAGGAATAAGGGCAGTAGTCGTCTTGCCCCCACACCTAACAGATTTTACCGTTAGGTGTGGGGGCGTGGCACAGACCTGCCCCCTAATCCCCAATCAGATAAACGTCACGGCTTAGGGAGCGCGCCGCCGTTATAATAACGGGGCAGGAATCCGTAGATATCCCGTTCGGGCCAAAAATAATCCAATTTTTATTGATGAGTACCGGACGCAGCGGAACCCAATGTTGTTGTTCGTATTCCCCGGTCCATTATTCAGGTTCAGCGTCTCCACTCCGGCGTTCGCGCCATTGTTCCAATTGCCGCCACGGAGGAAGGCAACCCGCTGTGTTTCGCCAATATTCCTGCCCCAAAAGATTTCGGAGCCGTATTATTATAGCCTACTTTATCCCTCCAAGCAATTTTTCTATTTCCAAAATTTTTTCCGAAGAAACTCCGTAGCTTTTTATATTCATGAATCTTAGTGAAACCGCCGCACGAATAAGTATTTTAAGCATTTCCAGGCTCTGTGAGGCGCGCCTTACGTGCGGGAGTTTAAATTTCTCTTTAGCAATCAAAACCACCGACTCCAAAACATCCAAAAGTCTTTGCTCTATCCTCTGCCCCAAGACAAACCGTTGATTTTTCGGAAATTTATTTATCTGCGGATAAATCCAAATTAAATAATCAAAAACTTTTTGATACAAAATCAAATCTTCAATCATATTTTGTTTTGATAAACGAGCTTTACTTATTGATCTTTCCTCTCTAAAAATATCAAACGCTCACGCGACAAGAAGATGTTCAGACGAAACGACGACTACCGGACGCAGCGGAACCCAATGTTGTAGCTCGTATTCCCCGGTCCATTAGCCAGGAGCAG
>JAVHQZ010000071.1:0-2345 GCA_036171415.1 Minisyncoccota bacterium
ATATCCGGAAATGTGTGGAGGCCGGAGTGAAAATGAGCATAGATTCCGACGCGCATGCATCGGCTCACTTCGCTGTTTTGGAATATGGTATTTCCCAGGCTCGGAGGGGTTGGGCGAAGAAGAGCGACATCATTAACGCCTGGCCGGTTGAGAAGATGCTCGGATTTTTAAAATAAGCGCACGGGATGGGACCTGCCGGCCGTCAGGCGGGCGATGTTGGATTAGTTAAAAGAAAAAGCCCCGACTAAGGGGCTTTGATGCGTTCCATTGCCGAGGCAACGAATTTGTCATATCGTCTGCGCTCTTCCCACCAGTCAAAAACAACGATTTGCGTTGGATGTTGTTTGTGCAATTTACGAAATAAGCTTTCCGTAGTTTCGTTCCACCCTGCGAGGCGAACTTTTTTGAAATCTTTGAGCCCCTCTTTCACGAGAAGAGCCCCTAGTCCTTTTCTACGAAAACGGCGATTGATAAATAGACTGAAATCCGTCGGCAAGTTACCGTGCCGGTGAGCGAATGACCACCCCATTACCTCTTCTCGTGGAGAGAAAAGGACGATAGTCGGCGAGGTGGGAAAAGCTGCCATGAAGCGGCGCAGGTATCCACCTTCGAGCGTTGCGTTGCGCAACCTTCGTTTCATGCCTGGATTCCAATCGCAGAATCGTTTGCGACTGATTTTCAAGGAAGTCCTCCTTTTAAAATTATGCTGGCTACAATGTATAGTAATCAGCCATAGCCCGCAAGTTAGCGCGCGGGAGAGGATTAGACCCGTGCTATTTCTCGGTGCTATTATTAGACCAATGGAAACTAAACCCGAATCCAAAAGACAGATTAAAAAGCAGGTAGTTGCCGGGTTTGTTATATTCCGGCGCACCCAGGACGGGATAAAGTACCTCCTGCTCTACAAAAGAGGACAGTATTGGAATTTCCCGAAAGGGCATTTTGAGCTCGGAGAAAACAGTCTGGACACCGCGCTTAGGGAAACAAATGAAGAAACAGGGATAGATAAAAATGATATGCGGATAATTCCGGAGTTCCGGGCTTACGAAAAATTTTATTTTGACCGGGGAAACGAGCGGATCTTTGACACGGTTATTCTTTATCTCGCGGAAACCAGAGAGAGCAAGGTTTCTATCTCTCCCAGAGAACACGGCGGGTTTGCCTGGTTTTTATACCACGATGCCCTGAAAGTAATCGGCAAGCAATACGCCGGAACCAAGCGTGTGTTAAAGCAGGCAAACGACTTCATCCGCGAGAGACAAAGACGCCATCAAGCGCGTCTTCACCCCGTCCCCGCTCACCAGAAACGCCCCATTCACCCGGGTCACGAGCACAAACCCGAACACCCGAAGAAATAAAAAACCCGGACAGTCCATGGACTGTCCGGGTAATCTTTTGTTTAGGATATTTTCTCCAATACTTTTTTGAAAACCTCCGGATGATTCTTGGCCAAATCGGCGAGAATCTTCCGGTCGAGCTTGGAACCAACCTTCTTTAATCCGGAGATAAGCTTGCTGTAGGTTGTTCCCTCGTTTCTGGCGGCGGCATTAATCTTCACGTTCCAGATTGAGCGGGCAACCCGTTTCTTTTCCTTGCGGCCCCGGAACATGCGGGACTCGGCGTGAAGCAAGGCTTCCTTGGCGGCGCGCTCTTTGGACTTGCGTCCCCAGCGATAGCCCTTGGTTTTCTTTAATATTTTTTCCCTTTTTCTGTGGGCGGTAGTACCCCGTTTTACTCTTGGCATGTTAAATTATTATTTTAATCGTTAAACCGCGATAAGTTTTCTCATCGGGAAATCGAGCCCCCGGTTTTTGCTTTTGGACTTAATATTCTTCGTAGATTTCCTGGTGCGGAAATGGTCCGTGCCCATCGGCCGGCGCAGAACTTTCCCGTTTTTGGTTACCCGTATCCTTTTGCTGACGCTTTTTCTCATGAGTTTTTAGACGTTCCTTAGTTTAAGGGGTTTTCGGATTTTGCGCAACCCTGCCGGGCAAAGGAGTTATTTCTTTACTATCTGCGTGGAAAAACCCGTTCCGCCGTATTTCGGAGGTGCGATTATCTTATATTCGGTCGTAATCATTTTCATAAAGTCCTCAAGCTTTTTGCGGGCCCAATCCTTATTGGCTTTTTCCCTTCCCCTGAGGCGCATGGTTATTTCCACTTGGTGCCCCTCGGCGAAAAACTCCTCCAGCTTCTTAAGTTTTATCTGGAGATCGTTTTCCGCCATGCGGGCGCTTATTTGGACGGTTTTGATATCGGTATTTTTCTGCGCCTGCCGCTGCTTTTTCTCTAGCTTTTCCTGCTCGTAGCGGTATTTATCAAAGCTCATAATCCGCGCGACCGGC
>JAVHQZ010000072.1:0-11034 GCA_036171415.1 Minisyncoccota bacterium
ATCTCTCTCTGGTCCGTGCTTCTGGCTTTTGGCGTCTCGGCGGCGATAGGAATGATATTCGGGTATTACCCGGCTAGGCGGGCTGCCGGGCTTAATCCGATAGAAGCATTGAGATACGAATAAATAATCAAAATAAAAAGCGCTTAGTCGGCGCAAAAAATAAAAAACAAACAAAATGAAGAAAAAAATAATAACAGTCGGGGCAATAGCACTTTTAGTCGGTCTTGTCGGAGGATACTTTATAGGTAGTGGGTCTGCTGCAAAAAGTCCTGCACAGTATGGTCAGGGTGGAATGAATGCGACCGGAACGAGAAGAGGAGGAGGATTCCAGGCGGGTGGAGGACTCATTAACGGAAATATTATTTCAGCCACGAACAACAGTATTACGGTTCAGTCCAGGGACGGAAGTTCAAAAATTATTTTCTTCGGTTCATCGGTCGAGATATCTAAATTCGTTCAAGGGGCAGCCTCCGACCTTTCGGCGGGAGAGACCGTAACCGTAGCCGGTACAACTAATACGGACGGCAGTATCAACGCGCAAACTATTCAGATAAGACCGGCGATGCCGGTCGGAACCTCTACGCAACCGGGACGATAATTGCTAGAATTTAAAAGAACCATGGCAAAGAAATTTTTCCTTTCCCTGTCTTTAATAGTCGCTTTCTGCATCTACGCGATTTTGTCGCAGGCAAAAGATGTTTATGTCGCGCCAAGCGGACAAACTAACGGATTAAATTTGAGCGGGAACACAACTCCGACGCCGAATCCCGCTCCGACTGAACCGCCTCCGTCCACCACGCCGCCGATACCCGCCCCGGTACCCACGCCAGCTCCCGCTCCCGCGCCAAAACCGAAACCCGCCGGACAATATAAAGACGGTTCATATACCGGCAGTGTTGCCGACGCCTATTACGGATATGTCCAGGTAAAAGCGATTATTTCCGGAGGAAAGATAACCGACGTCAGATTCTTAAATTATCCGCAGGACAGGGGAACCTCAATAGAAATAAACACACAGGCCATGCCCTATCTGACCCAAGAGGCGATAACGGCGCAGAACGCGAATGTGGACGTAGTTTCCGGAGCAACGGAAACCAGCCGGGCATTCCGGGAATCTTTAGCTGCCGCTTTGGCTCTCGCGAAATAATATGAAAGAAACGCGGCTATTAATGGGCATGCCGGTAACGGTTGAAGTTGTCGGCGAAAAATCCGGAACTTCGGAAGCTATCAATAAAGTTTTTGATTACTTTAAATATGTGGACGAAAACTTCAGCCCCTTTAAAGAGACGAGCGAGCTTAGCCGGATTAACCGGGGAGAGATAAAAAGAGATGAGTGGAGCGACGAAATGCAGGTTGTTTTTATGCTCTCCGAGAAAACCAAAGAAGAAACAGACGGATATTTTGATATCGCCGCCCCGGACGGAAAATTAAATCCTTCGGGTTTGGTTAAGGGTTGGGCTATTCAAAACGCGGCTCATTTGCTTAGAAACGGCGGATTCAGCGATTTCTATGTGGATGCCGGAGGGGATATTCAAGCGTGCGGAAAAAATAGCCGGGGTGAAGACTGGAAAATAGGGATTAAAAATCCCTTCAAGCAGGAAGAGGTAGTTAAAGTGTTGGACATAAAAAGTGAGGGTGTGGCGACTTCCGGAACTTATATCCGCGGTCAGCATATCTATAATCCCAAGGACAAGGGTAAAGAGCTCACGGAGGTAGTCAGTCTTACCGTTGTGGGCCCGAATATTTATGAAGCCGACCGGTTCGCGACCGCCGCCTTTGCTATGGGACCAAAAGGGATTTATTTCATAGAGAATCTGCCGGGTTTTGAAGGCTATATGATTGATAAAAACGGCCTAGCGACGGAAACCAGCGGGTTTAAAAAACACGTCCACGTAAATGCTTAAATTTATCGATTCAATTTTAAACAGAATAACCATGTACCGGATAGTGCTCTACTATCTGATACTTATTTGGGTTGTCGCGCTGGGCTTTAGTGTTTTTAACATTCTTCCATATGACCCGCTAGCCATGGTTCTTTCTCTGGTCGTTATTTTCGCGCTGACTCTCGCGGCAAATACAGTTTTTTCCAAAGTTTTTGAAGCCCAGACAAATGTGGAATCGGCCTATATTACAGCTTTTATCCTCGCGCTAATTATCACCCCCATGAAGTCCGTCGCGGACGTTTCCACCCTAATTTTCCTAGGCTGGGCGGCAATCTGGGCAATGGCTTCAAAATATATTTTTGCTTTCCGGAAAAAACATATTTTTAATCCGGCTGCTTTCGCAGTTGCCCTTACCGCCCTCGCTATCGGCAGGTCGGCAAGTTGGTGGGTAGGGACTCTTCCGCTTTTGCCTATCGTTCTGATCGGGGGATTGCTCGTGGCCAGAAAAATTGTCCGCTTTGACCTTGTTTTAAGTTTTCTCGGAGCGTCGGCGATTTCCGTTTTTTATTTCGGTGTTTTGAGAGGGACCTCGCTTTTAACCATCGCCTCGCAGTCGTTCATAAATTCCGGCTTAATATTTTTCGCGTTCGTAATGATAACCGAACCTTTAACCACTCCGCCGGACAAACCGCGGAGAATTATTTACGGACTCCTGACCGGACTTCTTTTTGCTCCGGCCGTTCATATCGGTCCGCTTTACTCCACGCCGGAACTGGCATTGCTCATAGGAAACCTATTTTCGTATCTTATAAGCCCCAAAAAAAAGCTGATGTTGGAACTGGAAGAAAAAGTTTTGGTAGCTAACGACACATACGATTTTGTTTTCCTGCCGGATGAGCAGATGCATTTCCGTCCGGGACAATATCTGGAGTGGACTCTGGGCCAAGAAAAAACCGATTCCCGGGGCAACAGGCGGTATTTTACGATTGCTTCTTCACCCACGGAAAAAGATATCCGCTTGGGGGTTAAATTTTATCCGGAAGCCAGCAGTTTTAAAAAAACTCTCTTGTCGATGAATAAGGGAGATAAAATAATCGCTTCCCAACTTGCCGGAGATTTTGTTTTGCCTAAAAATAAAAACAAAAAGCTGGTTTGGATTGCCGGCGGCATCGGCATCACGCCTTTCAGGAGTATGGCGAAATATCTTTCGGACAAAAACGAAAACCGCGATGTTGTTCTTTTCTATTCCAATAAAATTAAAGAGGACATCGCTTATAAAAATATTTTTGATGAAGCCGCGCGCGTAGGTTTGAAAACCGTTTACACGCTTACCGAAGAGGAGTCTCTTCCCGCGGACTGGGCGGGGGAGAGGGGTTACGTAAGTGAAGGAATGCTTAAAAAATACGTTCCGAACTATATGGAAAGGACGTTTTATGTGTCCGGTCCGCATTCCATGGTTGCGATGTTTCGCGAAACCTTAGGTAAAATGGGTGTTAGGAGGCATAAAATCGTCAGCGACTACTTCCCTGGGTTCGCTTAAAAACTGCCGATTAAATTTAAACCCCACGGATTCGTGGGGTTTTTGTTTCTATGTTTTTGCGAGTTTTAGGGCCGTAAGAAGGCGAATAAAGATCCAGCCGATATCTACTTCGCTTTTTTTGTAGCGGAGTGATGGGTTGCCTGGATCATGGTGGTGATTGTTATGGAGCCCCTCTCCGCCGGTGATGAGAGCGATTAGGCGGTTGTTGAAAGCCACGACATCCGGAAAATTTTTATAACCTCTTGCGTGGCACCAACCATTTACGAGGTTGTTCAGGAAGAAAAGATATAGAAACGCATGAGTTCCGGCAATCAACAGTCCGGGCAATATGCCGAAAGCGAGGCAAAGAAAAACCGTACCCAAAAACAAGCCTTTTGTTTGGGAACGGAAGATTGTTTCTTCGGCCAAGGTCGGTTTAAGGTGTTTGGCGTAAGCCAAGACCTTCGGATCTTTGGCAGCCCTCCGGTAGAGAAAAATGTTTCCGAGCTGAACTCTCCAAAGCCCCAGGAGAATCGGGCTGTGGGGGTCGCCGTCCTTATCCGCGTGGGCGTGATGGCAAAGATGCACCGCGACCCACTCCTTGCGGTTGATGCCGGTTGTAAGCCAAAGCGCGCCCTGCATCAGAAATTCGAGAACGGGATTGAATTTAACCGCTTTGTGAGTTGAACCCCGATGTATGTAGACGGTGGTAAGAAGGGTGGCAAATTCCGCCAATAAAAAACCAGAAAACAGGTAGAACGGGATGCTATGCTCCATGACGACCTCCTTTTAAAGTAAAAGTACTTTTTTAATTATTACAGATAATAATGCCTTGGCAAGCGGCTGAAAAAAAATGATGGATAGAATTTTATTGATTTTTTTGATCTCAGTCCGAACATAGATAGTGTATAATATAACTATATACCCATGACCACTAAAGGCGATGAAAAGAAGCGGGCCATAGAGTTTAGAAAGGGCGGGCTCACCTACTCCGAAATTCTCAAAAAGATACCGATTGCCAAATCAACCCTATCCGACTGGCTTCATTCGGTAGGATTGAGCAAAAAACAAAAGCAAAGGATAACGGAAAAACGTTTGGCCGCGGCCTTTAGGGGTGGGGCTATACGAAAAGAAAGAAGAATCGCCACTGTGTCAAAAATTTTGAGTGAATCGGAATCAGAAATCGGACATCTTAGCCAAAGGGAAATATGGCTTATCGGCACCGCTCTTTATTGGGCGGAAGGCTCCAAGGAAAAAGAATATTATCCCGGAAGCGGATTAAAATTTACTAATTCCGATCCAGAGATGATAAATTTTTTCTTATTCTGGCTTCAAAATTCTTTAAAAATTCCTATTGAAGATATTTATTTTGATCTCTATTTACACGATATGTATAAAGAGAGGTCGGCAGAAATTATTTCTTTTTGGAAAAATCAAACAGGATTTGGTCAGAATTATTTTAAAAACGTTTATTTCAAGAGAAATAAAGATAATACCAAAAGGAAAAATGTCGGGAACAGATATTTTGGGGTTTTACGAATTATGGTCAGACGGAGTTCAAAATATACGCGAATGGTTGCTGGATGGACTAAAGGTATTGTACAATTTATTCGCTGAAAGCGTTTATTTGCGGGGTCGTCTAATGGTCGGACAGTCGCCTTTGAAGCGATCAATCTTGGTTCGATTCCAAGCCCCGCAGCAAAGAAAAGAACTGCCCGCCGGAGGCGGATAAATAGGACAGAGGCCTTTTCCGCCAGAGGCGGATCCGCCTTCGGCGGAGAAGCCCAGTATGAAGGTTCGAATCCGACCACGATTGTCTATGCCGCCAAAGGCGGCAAACGCACGTTAGAAAGCTCCCTGTTTTCTTAGCAAATAAAATGAGCTTAGAAAACAGCAGTGTCGTGTATTCGCGGCGGCTAGCGTAGCGGCCAGGCCAAGCCCCGCAGCACTTCGGCAAGCTCAGTGCAAGTTAAATATAATATAATGAGGGTATGTGGCATACATATATACTGTTGGACGGACACCGATATTTTGTGCCTGTGCCAAAAGTTTTGAGTGTAAAAAATGGTGAACGAGAATTTTATTACGATAAACAACAAATTCAATTAGCAAAGATTGTTGGAAGACATCATTTTGAAAAAGATATTTACGATTTTGCCAAAGAGTGTAAAAAGCCGATAATGATCAAGGAGTAGTTTTTTAATCCTGTCCGCCCCAAATTCCGCCAAAACGAAAAGAGGAGCAAATGGAAAATTCCCTGCCTGCCGGCAGGCTCCCCAAACCCTCCTTTTTCAAGAAAAGATTCACCACCGCCATATCAGAGAAGGAAAGAACATTTTTCTTTGGGGTTGCCGAGTGAAGCGAGGCAGTGGCGGAACGATTCATTCCACATCAGGATTTTGTTGGAAAAAAGTTCGGATTTTGTTCAGAAGACACGGCAACTGAAAAATCGCGCCTTCTCAAGCGCTGATTTTTCGTTGCTCCGACCGTAGCGTCGGAACTACAATCCATGTCTCAATATTATGTCTCTTTGAAAGCTTGTTAAGAATCGGGTTTTTCTCTCGCCGTAATATAATAGAAGTAGAATGTGATAACATTAAGATGCATTAAGAGTAGAAAAAGGTCGGTAGCTTTTGTATTTATAAATTAACCTTAAAATCTTCAAATTTATGTTTAAACTTAAAAAGTTTTTGGTAGCTTCGGCGGCAGTGTCTGCGTTCGCGCTCCCGTTTGTCGTCTCGGCGGCAACGTTGACCGCTTCATGCGCGGGTACCCCGACCGACACAAACATTATATGGGTTGCTTCCACTACGGGCGGAGTTACTCCTGTGGCGCTTCTCTGGGGCAACAGCAATACTTCAACTTCGCAGACAGTCGCCGTCACGTTCGGAACATATTCAATGACTTTGCAGGCGACCGACGCTTCTTCAACGATTGCGACAACGACCTGCTCGGCGACAGTCGTGGCGCCCATACCTCCGAGCCCTTCCACGGCGGATCAGATAGCGGCATTGGTAGCTCAAATTAACGCTCTGAAGGCGCAATTAGCGCAGTTATTGCTACAGCAGGAAAACAGCAATTCGAGTAATGCGACCTCTAGCAATGCAACATCGACTCCAGCCGGATGCTTCGGCTTTAACCACGATCTTGAAGAGGGTGATCAGGGCGATGACGTGAAAGATCTGCAAAAGACTCTCGCGAGCGACCCATCCGTCTTTCCCTCGGGCCTCACTACGGGCTTCTTCGGTCGTCTTACGGAAGAAGGTGTGAAAAAATTCCAAGAAAAGCACGGTATCAGTTCGACTGGTTACTTCGGACCGAAAAGCCGTAAATTCTTTGAAGAGCAGTGCTCAACGGGCGACTCCGATCATGATGGAGTTCCGAATTCGATTGACGAGGAGAACAATCAAAATCAAAGCGGATCAAACCGCGATGGCGGTTCGCGCGACGATTAAACCTACTCCGGCGAATTAATGAAAGCCTCGAGATATCTCGAGGCTTTCATTTTTTTTGAGAACCCTTTTTTATTCCGTCTTCGCGTAATTGTCTATTAATTATCCGCGACCAAGGAGGCCAGCAATGTTCAAGATATAACTTTAATCGGGGTTCGAATCCCTGTCCCCCAGCTCAGAAAATAACTTGTAGGACAGAGACCTTTGAAGCCTTTAATCGGGGTTTTAATCCGACCACAATTATTTAAGTCGCCGAAGGCGGCGGAAGCATAGGAAATGCATAGCGAAGCGGCCAGGCCCTGTCCCCCAGCTGAAAAAGAGAAGGAGTTAATTTATGATATACTCCATAATATGCGTAAAATAATTGCATGGGTTTTTACAGTCGTGGGTACTGCTGGATTTATTTATTTCGTTACATATATGGTCACTTACTCATTGCCTAATGGAATTGAAAAATATTATCCGGTTGGGTTAGTAATGACTATTTTTTCACTGATACTCCTGGGTATCGGTATATGGAATTTTGTAAAAATAAAGAGGCAGTCACTCAATTAAGACCGGTCCCTTTTCTTTCAAAACAGTTCCAATAGCGTCTGTCCGCGGCAGGCATATCCGCCTTGCTGAAGCCGTGGGATGTAGGACTTGAGCCAAGGAGTTTCATGTCTGTGATAATATTCGTTCAATGGTAGATATAAGAAAATTCAGCCTTGGTACAACCGCAGCGATTACAACCAGCGTGGGATTGGTCGCGGGGTTAGTTGAGGGGAGTGGCGCGAGGCTGACAATAATCACCGGCCTTCTGATTATCGCGGTAGCGGATAATGTCGTGGATTCGCTGGGCATCCATATCTATAAAGAATCCGAAGGGGCGTCAAAGAGGGACGTACGGATGTTTACCTACGGAAATTTCACGGTAAGGCTACTCCTCACATTCACCTTCATTTTAATTGTTTTGTTATTTTCTCCAGCCGTGGCTCTAATTATTTCCTCTGTCTGGGGACTGTTCTTACTTTCTATCCTAAGCTATCTGATTGCGAAACACAGGGGAACCAATCCGGCTCGGGAAATTGCCTGGCATTTGGCGGTCGCAATAATAATTATCGCGGGAAGCAAACTTTTGGGAAACTTTATCTTGAACCGTTTAAGTTAATCCAGATTGACAAAATACATATATTTAGTATAATCCTCCGCAGAATCACCCGGGCGTAAAAACCTGATTTTACAATCCATACAGAAAGAAAAGGAGATTACAGTGAAGAAATTCATGGCGTTTTTTGCGCTGATTGTTTTGACCGCCGGGTTCAATGCCTGCGGAGGTTCAAATTCTCCGACCGAACCCGTCCTACCCACGCCCACTCCGACCGCAATTCCCGCGACTCCAACCCCGACGCCTGTGGCAACCGCGGTTCCGACCCCGACCAAGACCCCGACTCCCGTGCCGACGCTCACGCCAACCCCTCCGGCCGGCAATCCGGACTCCGTAAGTCTCGTTTCCATGTATCCGCCGGATGGCGCGACTCTCTACGTGACTCAGTACGGCTACTTCAAGATTTCCTATGTTAATGCCGGAAACCATCCGAACGCCACGCTCGCGGCTTTCTTTTCCCAGGATGGGACGACGAGGCTTCCGACCATCCAGCTCTACAATATGGTCGGAAACGGCGCGGGAATTTCCTCGGCATCCTCAACGCTCAGATATTCTTCGGAAACGGTCACAAACTGGGTCATCCTGGTTCTCTATGACCGGGTTGCCGACCCTGGAGCGCTGCGACCCTTCGCGAGTCTCGCGGTCCCAGTCCGGTACAACTGGTCCATGTTAGTCGGCTAGAATTCTGCCCCACCCTAAACAGGTGGGGCTTTCCATTTTTAAAAAAGAGCACCCCTTGCGGGATGTTTATTCTATTAGAAATGGATGTGCTGGAGACCGACGACGCTCAGGGCGCCGAGAAGATAAATGATGCCGAAGATGAACGCTTTGACGAGCATGGCAATCGTGTCGTCGCAGTCGTTGCCACAAGTCTTGCAGAAATACCGTTTGACGAAATGGCAGAGCCAAGTTTCCATCCTGCAAATCTTGCCGATGACTTTGCAGAGAATCTTCTGGGCAAAAAAAGTAGCGACGCAGACCACGCCGGAAGCGATGAACATCGCGATGCCGACGGCGGGGACAAAAATCACGTACATCGCGCTTACGAAAAGCGCCATGGCGATGAGCTCGATGGCGTTCAGGCGCCAATAGACGTCGGTTCTTTCTCCGGGCAGAACTTCGCCGTTCGTGTCGATGATCCAGATCTTCCAGCTCCGCCTGTCGATGTAGGCGCCTTTTGGAACTTTCTGGCCCCTTATTTTCGGATCACGGCTTCCTCCTGCGGTTAAAGTAACTGCCTTTGCTATACTTTCACGAGGCAGGCGGGTCAAACCGTCCTTTATTAGCCTGCTATTTTATAATATAATTTCAGAAATGAAGCTTTCGCCGAAAAAAATCGCCTTCTTTTACCACCCGGATAATAAAAAGGCGGCAATTTGGGCAAAAAAAATAAAAATTTGGCTCGGGAAAAATCACCCGGATATTAAATTAACCGATAGAAAACCGGAGGCAATAATAGTTTTAGGCGGAGACGGAACCATACTTCAGGCGACCAGGCAGTTTGAACGCGCCCACCCTATGATTCTTGGCCTGAACCTCGGAACCGTGGGTTTCCTGGCTTCCGCCCGGGAACCGGAACAATTTATACCGACGCTCAATAAATTCTTGCTCGGAAATTATGTATTGGCGCGGAGAATGATGCTTAGCGCGGAAGTTGTCCGCAAACGAAAAAAGATTTTCCGGACCAACGCTTTAAACGAAATTGCCGTCCAAAATCTTTTAGGGGTAGTGGAGGCGGAAGTCGATATAGAAGGATACACGGCGCAGTTCGTCCGGGGCTCCGGACTCTTGATAGCGACCGCTACGGGTTCCACGGCTTATAATCTTTCCGCCCACGGACCGATAGTTATGCCGGATATCAAGTGCCTAATAATCACGGAACTTTTGGACCATAATCTTCCGACGCCGAGCATGGTTGTGGGTCCCGATAAAAAAGTTTCCGTACGCATAATTTCTTTCCAAAGAAACGGAGCCTTGGAGCTAAAGAAGGGCGGCCGGGCCGTGGACACCGTTTTAATAGGGGACGGAGATACGCTTTTCCCTCTACAGAAAGATGATGTCATTACGGTAAAGGAATCCTCACACTTTGTAGAGTTTGTTGAATTTGATCCTAATTATTTTCTGAAAAGCCTTAAGGAAAAATTTGCTTTCAAATAAATGATAAAATTTTGGAAAAAAATTTTAATACTTGCAGTTATCGGGTCGGCGCTCGCGCCCGCGGCTTCTTTCGCCGCTTTTGATTTCACCGCCTGGCTACCGTTTTGGAAAAAACAGCCAGGCGCACAACAATTCGCCCTTCAGATGGACAAGTTTTACAGCATTAGTCCATTTTCCTATGAGGTTAATTCAAGCGGCGGGCTCATAGATTCTCTAAAAATGAAAGAAGGTTTTTGGCCCGGATGGCTCGGAGCCGTGAAGGACGGCGGAACAAAAATTATTCCGACAATCGCGATTTTAGACGGCGATCAGATTCACGCGCTTCTTTCAAACAAGTCGCGGCGGATAAGGCACGAAAACACGATTGCCGCCCTGGTAAAAACCCAGAAGTATGACGGAATAGACATAGACTACGAGGGGAAGTGGGCAAAAACCAGGCCCTACTTCGACCTGTTTATAACCGGACTTTCCGACCGGCTTCACGCGCAGGGCAAAGCCTTAAGTTGTACGGTAGAGGGACGTACGCCAATAGACTCGCTTTACACGACCTCAACGATCCCCGATGAAATCAAACGTTCCAATAATTATGTTTTACTGAATCAAAAATGCGACGAGGTCCGCATTATGGCTTACGACCAGGGTCTGACCGATTTGAAGCTCGACGCGAGCAAGGGTTCAAGTACTCTTTATATGCCCGTCGCAGACAAGGATTGGGTGGAAAAAGTAATTAAAGAGACTTTGAAATTTATAAACAGAAAAAAAGTTGTTTTAGGAGTTCCGACCTACGGCTATGAATATGAAGTTTCGTGGACCGGCGGCGTGACTACTTATAAGCGGGTTCGGGCAAATACTTTTTTTAGCGCTATGAATTTGGCG
>JAVHQZ010000073.1:0-10938 GCA_036171415.1 Minisyncoccota bacterium
CCTTTCCTCCGGTTCCGCGCTTAGCGAGGCAAATATTTATTGGAATCAGATTTTGGTTTCTACCCAGCAAATCAGCGGCTATTCGTACGAATTAAATTCAACCTTTTCTCCTTCTTTTATAGACCAGCAAAATCTTCTGGAGATAGAAACAAAAGACTCTTCGGGGAAGAGTCTTCGTTTGGGAATTATTTTATATAAGCAGGGTTAGTCTCTATGCCTTCAGAATAGGCATCAAAATATAAAAATAAGAAGGATCGTTCGGGGACTTCAGTTCGCACGGCCGGTTTTCTTCGTTCAGTCCGAAATAAACCTCGGTTGTTTTAAGGGCTTTTAGTCCGTCGGTTAAATACTTCCAATTAAAACTTACGGGATTAAATTTCCCGGTTATTTTCGCGGATAAAATGTAATCGTTTTCTCCGGCGGCTTCTTCCGCGGAAAAAATTTCCACGGCTTTTTTTGTTTCGTTCAGCTTTATAATTATTTCGTTTATCCGGCTGGACAAAACACTGGTTAATTTAACCGCGCTTCCAAATTCCTCTCTCTCCAAGATTATTTCTGCTTCAAATTTTTTGGGGATTATTTGTTTGTAGTCCGGAAAGGTTCCTTCCGCGAGCCGGGAAATGCATTCCCAGTTTTCCGTTTCAAAAAGAATTTGGTTTTCGTCTTTATATATTTTTACATGGGAGTCTTCCTTTATTATCCGTAAAAGTTCCGAAACCGTTTTTAAAGGAATCAGACAGGTAAAATTATCCTCAAATGAACCGGTAAACTGCTTTTCCGCGATCGTTTTTTCGGCTAGGCGGAAGCTGTCCGTCGCGGCGAACAATAAATGGTCTCTTTTGTAAGAAAAAAGTACCGTATTTAATTCCGGGCGGATTTCCGAAAATTGAGTGGCTATAACTACTTGGGTTAAGGCCTCTTTTAAAAGTCCGCCTTCAATTTCTATAAAACTTATTTTGTTTTTAATTTTTGGAATTATCGGGAAATCTTCCGCGGAGGTGCCGTTTATTTTTGCTTTGTAATTATCCGTTTTTATTTCAAGCGCGTTGTTTTTTAAACCCAAATTAATTCTTTCGCTTTGAAGGGCGTTAATTAGATTTTGTAAGAGTGACAAAGAAACCGTTGTTTTACCCTCTTCAATAATCTTCCCTAAAACCGAATAGGTTATGGCAACTTCCAAATTTGTGGCTGTAAGCTCCAGTTTGTTTTTTTTGGTTTCCAAAAGAACGTTTTTTAAAACCGGCAACTGGGAACTTTCTCCGGCTGTTCTGGATATAGCATCCAAGCCTTCTTTTAGTTTTTCTTTAATTACTACTAGATTCATATTTATATATTAATAGTGGTTGTTGTAGGGAAGACGTTTTCTGGGGATAACACTTTTTACTTCTTTGTTTAATTGATTTTTATCGGAAAAATTCTGGGGATAAACAGGAGGAAAAGGTGTTCGGGCTGTTGTTAGTCTTTGTACACAATTTCCTTAATCAGATTTATCTTTTGGTTCAAAGAAGAGTTTTTGTTGATTTCTTGGGAAATTTTCTCTACCGCATGAATTGCCGTGGTGTGGTCTCTCCCCATCTTTTCCCCAATGTGGGGGTAGGACATCTCCAGGATATCCCGTATAAGGTACATCGCCACCTGCCTGGGTTCAACCACCTCTTTTTTCCTAACCCGGCCGGTTAACTCCTCCGGCGCGACGTTGTAGAACTCCGCCACAGCCTTCAAAATCTGATCCTCCGAGACCCTTTGGGAGAAGTCTTTTACGGACTTTTTGATGACATCCTCCACCTCTTTTGTGGTCAAATCCACCCGTTTTGCCTCGCGATAAAAGAGTATCTTGTTTAAGACACCCTCTATTTCCCTAACGTTTTTCTTAACCTTCCTGGCAATCAAATCTATCACCTCTTCATTCAAAGAGCGGTCGTTTTCCAAAAGCTTTGATTTAATAATAGCGATGCGCATTTCGTATTCCGGCAGACCAATATCGGTTTGAAGGCCGCCCTCGAAACGGGACCGCAGGCGCTCTTCAAGTGTCGGAATGGATTGCGGCGGCCGGTCGGAAGAAAGAATTATTTGCTTATTGTTTTCGTAAAGGGTATTGAAGGTGTAAAAAAATTCTTCTTCCGTGGCTTTTTTCCCCCCGATAAACTGAATGTCGTCGATAATCAAAACATCACAGTCCCGGTATTTTTTCTTTATATCTTCCATCCGCTTGTTGCGGATACCCCAAATAACATCGCTTGTAAATTTTTCGGATGTTACATATTTCGGTTTTAATTTTCCTTTGTATTTTTCCAGAATCGCGTTTCCTATCGCCTGCATCAAATGAGTTTTGCCGAGGCCCACCCCTCCGTAAATAAAAAACGGATTATATTTTGTTCCGACCTCTTCCACTATCGCGTTCGCCGCGGCGTAAGCCATTTCGTTGGACGAACCAACCACAAAAGATTTTAAAGTATAGCGGGAATTCAAATTTGATGCCGGATCAACGCGAAACTCCAAATTCATCCTGTTTTCAAATTTTTGGAAATCAGAAGTAGTGATGCGCTGGGGTTTTTGTTCCACAACGGCGTTGCCCTGGACGACAAACTCCAACTTTTTCGCTCCCGGATCGAAATTTCTTATCGCTCCGAGTAAATTTTTCTGATATTTGTTCTCCACCCACTCTTTGGCGAAGTTGTTGGGCAGGGCGACGGTAAAAGTTCCGTCATTTTTTTCCACCAAGCGGCTGCTCTTCAACCATGTTGCAAAATTGGCCCTAGAAAGTTGTATCTCCATCTCCGCTAACGCTAATTGCCAAATTTGTTCTAGTTCCATTGAACTCATTGTATGCGCACAAAGCATTACGTCAAAGGGAGCGAAAGGCGGAAGCTGGGGAAGACCTGTTGATAACTTTTTTTTCTGTGTTAGAATTGAGCCATGTCCAAAACCTACCAGCCCAAAAAGAAAAAAAGGGTCCGAACCCACGGGTTTTTGAAGCGAATGAAGTCCGCAGGGGGGCGGAAAGTGCTAAGTTCCAGAAGGGCAAAAGGAAGAAAGAGCCTTTCGGTCTAAAAAATTATGTTTCCGCGCCACAAGCGCATTCCGGGGAAGCTCTTAGCGGGAAAATTTTCCGGCCAAGTTAGCATTTCACACTTTTTGTTCCGGTTTGGCAAAAACGGACTCAAAGAAAACAGATACGCGGTTATAGTCGGGTTGAAGTTTGATAAAAGCTCCGCGAAGAGACATTATTGGAAGAGGCAAATAAACGAGGCGCTCTCAAAATGGCCGGATACCGGGCTGGATATCGCGGTTTCTCCCCTCAAAGAGGCAAAAAAACTTTTGCCCCGGGAGGCCACCGAACCGATTAAGGAAGCCTTTAAAAAAATAATAAAATGAGTCCCGTTAGAAATCTTAAGTGCTGAAAATTATAACTATTCAAATGAAAATAAAACTTATGACTCGAGCTAAGGTCGGTCAAGCTGCCACTCGTAATTTCTAACGGGATGAGTTTCTTATATCACGCCATCTTTTATAATCCCCTCCTGAACGCCCTGGTTGTTTTTTATAACAGCATTGCCTTCCAAAGTCTGGGACTTGCCATAATATTTCTTACCGTTTTTATCCGGTTGATACTTTTTCCGTTATTTGAGAAAAGCGCGCGCTACCAGATAGTAATGCAGCGCTTGCAGCCGGAAGTAAAAAAACTTCAAGATAAATATAAAGACGACAAGGTAAAGCAAACCGAAGCGCTGATGGCGCTTTATAAAGAAAACAAAACAAATCCGTTTTCCGGTTTTTTATTTTTGCTTTTGCAGCTGCCGATACTTATCGCGCTCTATGGAATCTTTTTTAATATTCTTAAACCGGACGCTTTCCAGGCGCTTTACGGTTTTGTAAGCGCGCCCGGAGCCTTAAATGTAAACTTTTTGGGCTTGATTAATTTGGCGGACAAAAGTATTCTGATGGTGGTTCTGTCGGCAATAGGACAATATTTCCAGGTAAAAACCGCCCTGCCGAAGCACGATAAGCATTACCAGCTCTCGGCGCAGGAAAAAATGAACCGAAACATGGCGTTTATCGCGCCACTCGTCACTCTGTTCATATTTTTGAACCTGCCGGCGGCCATAAGCCTTTACTGGCTCACAACCTCAATTTTTTCGATAATCCAGCAAGAAATAATCCAACGCAAACTAAACAATGGAAAAGTGGGAGACATTCATTAAAAAACTGATTGAAGCTATGGGCTTCAAAGACTATAAGCTCGAAATGGACGAGGAGCACCGGCACGGAAGCGTCTATCTTTATGACGGCGAGGCGGTAGTAAAGGACAACCTCCCGACGCTTGTTGAGAGCCTGAACCACCTTTTCCAGCTTATCGCCCAGAGGCACAATGCCGAGGCCGTCTACCTGGACATCAACAACTACAGAAAAGAGAGGGAAAAGCTCATTACCGAGCTCGCCCGGGCCGCTGCCAGGAAGGTTGTGGCGACCAAAAAAGAGATGGTCCTCCCGACTATGAATTCCTACGAACGGCGCATCGTGCACATGGAGCTTGCGGCGCACCCGGAAGTAAAGACGGAAAGCCAAGGAACGGGAAAAGAAAGATCCGTGACAATCAAACCCCTCGAGTAGAGGGGTTTGATTGATCCTCTCAAGGAGAGAGGCTTTATCTGCTAAAACGCTTTCGCTCAGCCTCTCGAGTAGAGGGGTTTTTCTTTTGCCAAGTAAATAAATTTATCCGCGCGGAATAGGCAGAGCGTAAAGATTCTGGTCGTAGCGGTTTATAAAGAAAAGGGTTGTACCGACAATCGCAGGGCTTTGGACGTCAAAAGATTTTCCGGCATCATCAAAAACGGTTGAAAGGGTGCCGGAGTCTAGATCAATTTTGTAAATATTATCTACGGTTAAAAGTTTAAATTTAAAATAATCGTCCGGCAAAAGCGCGGAAGAAAGAGAATTCGTATCCCGCGGGACGGCGCAATACAGGAAATTTTCCGGAGGCGGAGGAGGTAGGGCCTTCGTAGAAGTGGAGACCGGCGCGGGGGCGGCGAAAACATCCGCGGAGAAAAGGCATTTCTCCGGAAGAGTCAAAAACAAACTATCAATCTGCTTGATCGACTTTCCGGTCTGGTCGGTAATGCGCAAGGTTCCACCCGCGGCATATTGGCCGCCAAAGAAAGCCAGGGCGGACGAACCGGAGCTATTCCATTTTGTGTCCAGGCCGAAAACATCCAAAAAAACCGGAGTCAGAGTTTTTTTGACGGTATCAAAAACATTCAGGAAGTTTTTAACCAAGCCGGTTTTTTTTCCGGTCAGATATATTTTACTCGGAGAAAGGTAGCCTACCTCCAGGTCTTCGAAGTGGAGGGTCAAAAGCGAAGAAGCTTTGATCTTGGGCTTGTCCAGGTTCCAGGAAAAAAGAACCTTGGCGCCGTTTTGGCTTGAGAGGTATCCGACGGTGTGGCTCTGGGGCTGCCAGGCCGCGGAAACCGTGTTTAAAGGAAGCGGCTGCCAGGTGCTTGAGGTTATGTCAAAAACGCTGAATTGACGGGTATCCGGAGTTCCCCAAAAAGAAAGCATTTTTTTGCCGTCCGAGGAAAAACTCGCGCCGGAAAAAGAGTCTATAGGAGAAGAGCTGATTGGCGCGACCGTTCCCGACGGGGAAACGGAAAAAACCGTTCCATCCGGACGGACCCCGTAAACCAGGCCGCTTGTGGCCACGGAAAAAGAGACGAATTTTTCCGAACTAACCAAGGAAAGGCCGACTTTAGCTCCGGCGGTACCGGTCGGCGCGGATACGGATGTCCCCGTAGAAACCTCCGGAGCCACTCCTTCCGGAGAAGTTCCCGCCGGAGGCGGCAGGCTCCCGGATGGACCCGGCTGTTGCAGTTGCACGTTTTTATTACTAAGAAAATAACCGGCGTAAATCACGCCTCCGACTACCAAAACTATTGCTAATATAATGAGGATTCTTTTCACTAGTTTAATTATATATTATCCGGCGGTTCTTGCTTTGGGTTGTTATATGCAAACAAAACTTCCAACCGAAGGGTCTACGTCCACGCAGTTTTGCCCCGGCTTCGGACAACTTCCATAAACAGCTCCGCCGCAAGTAGATCCGGAAATAAGCCCGGCGCAACCGCCGGACGGAGGGTTGGCATCAAAGGTACAATTTTTACTATACGTTGCGAGACAGTTGCTATTGCAGGTACTTCCTCCGGCGCCCCCGGGACCGCCGGCGACCTGGCGAACGCAAAACTTTACGGTGAGGGCCGAATCACGGCAAACCCAGAAGGCATCCGGTTTGGGCTTGCACGCCCAGTTTGGATTTGCGGCATCTCCAGTGTTTTTGCATTCCAGTCCGGTTAATAAGGGGCACGTTCCCTGGGACTTGCCGCTGCAGACTTGATTGCCCAGCGCCCCCGCCCCCGCGACCTCGCTCTTTATCTCCGTGAGCTGGGGTATCTGAAGCAGGGTAAGGGTCGGATTGATGGTGTTTAAAATAATGTAGGTACCAAGAAGAATAAGTAAGCCTATAACCGCCTGGGTTATCTGGTCCTGGGCGTCACCTATAGCCGTAGTGTTACCCCTTGAAGCAGTCCACTTTATGCCCGCGTAGACTATAGAACCGAAGGCCAAAAGACCGCCCAAGGCTAAAGCTAAGTAATAAGCATTGGCGACGATTGCGACCGGTCCCCCGGTAGCCACGCTATATGGCCCGGGGAGGTTGGTGTTGATGGTCGCGCCGAGCGCGCTATTTATAAGCGAAATCATAGAGAGAAGGTAAGGCCTTTCTCATCCGAAACATTTTCAAAATATCCCGCGGGGTTAGAAACAGAAACTTTGATGTTCAGGGTGGAGCCCGGGGTCGCGTCCTGGTTGATATTAACCTGGAGGGTTTGCGGGTTTTCGGTGGTTTTTACCCCCGTTCCGTTAACCGCCCAGGAAAAAGTAAGGAAAGAAATGTCGGGGACTGTAAAGAAATAAGGGATTGCGCTGACTTCCGCTGAACGAGAGGAGAATTTATTCTGCGGGTAGGTAGAGCGCAAAACAACCGAAGGCGGAACCAGCGGAATGTCTATAGCCTTGGACGCTCCGGTTCCCGGGAAGTCCGGAATTTCGGCGCGCAGGGTTATTGCCCCGCCGCCGAGGCTTTTCGGGGTCCGGAAGGTAACAGCCTGCAGGCCCACTCCACGGTCCAGGAGTTTATCATTTAGATACCAGTAGATAGTTAGGTTGGAGAGATCGGCCACCTTGCCGTTCTGAACCACATCAAGGGCGGCAAGAACCGGAGAGGTAGAGCCCGGGAGAATTTTACCCGCGTAATTTTCCGGAACATAACCCTTTGTCTTCCAGGTCAAGAAAATTTGCGGTCCGGAAACCTGCGCCCCGGCGGGAGCCGACGCCAAAAGAAGAAGCGAAAGGCCCGCGAGCGAAAGTTTTAGTAAAATGTTTTTTTTCATCCCATTAGAAAATTAAAAACGAAGTTTTGTTTGTTAAGAAATAGTTGAGATAAATTAGTTGGGTAAATTTTTTGAATATGTCATTTATTAAATTTTCTAACGGGACAAGTCCCTTTTATCCGTAAACGGTCGCGCCTGCCTGCCGGCGGGCCGAGCTTCTAATCGGATTCAGGCCGCCTTCTTTAAACCTTCTTCCTCCTCTTCTCCCCTCTCCTTTAAATTTACCATATTGTCTTTCGCCTCCACCTCCCCGGACCGGTTAAATCTTTGGGGCCCTCCCAAAACGTTCGGCGCAATCGGTTGTTCAAAAATATTTTCTTTAGCCTCCTCTAGCGCCTCTTTGTGTATTTCAAAAGGAGTTTCACCTTCTCCTTCCGGTTTTTTCCCTTCCCCCGTGGACTCCCCTTCCTCTTCTTGGCCACGGAATCTTTCCGGCCCCCCTATGACATTGCCGCCGGCCTCTTCCTCTTCCGGTCTAGGCGGAGGCGGCGGAGCTCCTTCAAATAACTCTCCTTCCTGTTGCCTTTCCCATTGTTTCGGCATGCCGAAAGCTTCTTCGGAAGCCTCTCTTTCGGCCTCCGCGGCCATTTTTCCGGCCGGGGTAGCTTCCGCGGCAGCCGGGGCAGCAGCTCCTTCGGGAGGCAAGGATTCTTCCGCGGTCGCTGCTTTTTGAGCGGCCGCCTCCGCTCCGGCTTTCGCCCCTTCTCCCGCGGCCGCCCCCTCTTTCCCGGTTAACTTTTCCGCCACGCCCAGCGCCGCTTTAAGCTTAGGATTATTTTCGGTATATACGGTTATTCCGAAGGCGATGGTTCTAAGAGGCATACTGCCAATGTACGGAAGAAGCTCCAGCCCGTTGGAAATAAGAAGCATGTCCTGTCTTATCCCTCGGAAAAACGCGTACACCTGGGACGCGGGAAAGGCGACGATAGAAGTAAAGTCGCTCAAGGGAAGGGCGAAAATAAGTCCGGCCAAATCTATTAGGTCAATCAGCAAGAAAAAACTTCCGACGAAGATTATCTCCGGAACGGTTATTTTCGGGCCATTTTGAGGTTCTTCGTCCATTATAAAAACTCCGGCATCCCGGGCGAACTATTAAACTTTCGGCTCATCCTTCTCGAGGAGCTCCGAGGGATTCGTAGTAATAATCTGGTCCTCAAAAAAGGAAGGAATTATCTGGATAGCCACATGCTTTTTGCCGGCGAAGAAAAGGCCCGTCCCGACTTCGGCGGAGAGTAAAAGATTTTTTTCGGTTTCGGTCAAAGAAAAAGCCTTGCCGACGATATCAATTGTTGCCGGCGCTTGTTTCAAAAGCAGCTGGATGGACGCGTTGGTTACAATCGGACGCCCATAGGGAGAGCGCAGGAAATCTTCCACGTCTTGGGTAATAGTCGTTACCCCTAGGAAATATTTACGGGCGCGCTTTACCAAGCCGAACATGAAAGTGGCGGAGTCTTCGTTTTTCATCATAATCCAGGCCTCGTCGATAATAAGAATTCTTTTCTTGAGTTTGGCGCGGATAAGATTCCAAATGTAATTTAAGGTCACATACATACCGATAGGCCGGAGTTCTTCCTCCAGGTCGCGGATGGAAAAAACAATCAGGCGGTTGGTCATGTCTATGTTCGTCGGCTGATTTATAAGCCCGGCGAAACTGCCCTTGGTGTATTTATAGAGGCGCTCAGCCATTTCCGTCCCGCCCTCCAAATTGCGCAAAATAGTTTCCAAGTCTTCAAGAAGCGGAGCCGGCTTGCCGGTAAAATCTTCACCCGGGACGATTTCCCGCGAGGCATAGGTTTCTGTAAGCGCGCGGTCCAAAATAGCGTCTTCCGCCGGGCTAAGTTTTCCGAGCATGAGCTTCATAAGCCCCGAAAGAGTCACGATATGGGATCTTAAAACATCCGCGGGGCTTTCCCCTTCCGGTATAACCGGCACGTCAAACGGGTTTACATGTTCCTTGGAGGTCAGGGAGATGTTAAAAAAACTTCCGCCGAAAGCCTCCGCCAAGCGCTGGTATTCGTTTTCCGGGTCAATAACCAGAATGTCTATGCCCATCATAAGCGAGCGGATGATATCCAGTTTTGAAGCATAGCTTTTTCCGCCGCCGGATTTGGCGAAAACAACTTGGTTGGCGTTTTCCAAAGAGAAGCGGTCGAAAATAACCAGGTTGTTATTGTGGCGGTTTACTCCGTACATTATTCCCTGGTCGGAGGTAAGGTCTTCGGAGACGAACGGGAAAAAAGACGAAAGCGGAGCGGAATTCATCGGCGTAACTACTTTCAGGCGGTCTTCGCTAAGCGGAAGAATGGTTTGATATCCCTCAAGCTGGTTAAAAAGCGCCGGCTTTATATAAACTAGTTTGGCTTCAAGGAGCGTTGTTATTTTACTCTCCAGCTTGGATAGTTCGTCCAAGGTGTCGGAAAAAATAGTCAGGTACAGGCCCGTGGAAAACATTTTTTCCTGAGATTGCTGAAGCACGTCGCGGAGGTCTTCCACGTCGGAGAAAGCGGTTTCAAGCTGGGGGTCCCGAACCATGCCTTTTTCCTGGCTGTCCATTATCTGAGATTCTATTTGGGCGGACTTTTTCCGGAGTTTTTTCAAAGCCATGCCCGTGTCCACCGGATTTATATATATAGAGACGTCAAAAAGGTAGGGCAGGTTAACAAGGGGCTCAAACCAACCCGTGGAGAGGTAGCGGGGGTAGGAATAGACGAAAAAGGTTTTGGCGAATTTATCCCCGACCTTAAGGTAGTTGGATTCAACCTTAAGTCCGGCGGGGGAAATTATTTTTTTTATGTCTTGGAAGTTATCCGCCATATTATTTTTGTTCCGTTTTTTGGTCCGGCAGGGATATATTCTTTTTTTCCGTGGATTCCGGATTGTAGAAATTATAGAAAAGCTCAATCAGTTGTTCATCATTTAGAAGAACTACGTCCAAACCGGTAGCGGAAATTCCGTCCACAACCTGGGCAGTCCGTTGTTTCAACTGGTCCAAATTTTGGGAGAAAGAAGCGGCTTTTTCCGTATCCTCCTTCAGTTTTTCGGCTGGATTTTCTTTTTTCTTGCCGAAGGAGAGAAAGCTCGCGGCCCCCGAAGCAGAAGGAAGGCTCACCACCCGCCAAGGCACCACTATAAAAAAGGACTTGGACATGATGGCGTGATCTTGGACGAATGTCCGAATGAACTCCTTATATTCGGTGATTTGGTTTTGAAGAAGCGGAGATTGCTCCCGGGAGGCGAGGCCTTCCAGGTTAACTATGTATTTATCTATATTGATTTTCCGGGAGTGAACGATTATTTGGAGATCGAAATCAATGCTGTTTAAAAAGTTGGCGTAAGAAGCGGAAATCGCGTTCTGTTCCTCTTCCGAGCGGAGCGCGAAATTTATCCCGCTCACCATAAGAATCTGGCGGAGGCTTTTGTCTTTAAGGATCAGGGTAGATTCTTTTATCTCTTCTACCTCGACCAGGTCCTGGGAATTGGAAAAAGATGCGGGCAT
>JAVHQZ010000074.1:0-2267 GCA_036171415.1 Minisyncoccota bacterium
TCCTTGCTTACTATTTTTACTTCAAGCCTAGACTGGCTCTTAAAAATTTGCCGCTCCGCATCCGGGTAGTTGAAAACGCTCCGCTAGTAGAACAACCCAAACGTAAAACCGAACTGGAAAAACTCTTGGAACAAGTAAAGGCGCGCGAAAATACCCCGGACGCTTAACCACCAACCAGAAGAGTAGAATATAGGTGTATGACTACCAAGAAAAATAAAATGCTTACCATCACCAAAAATCTGTTTACCCCGACCGAAGAGAACGAGAACCTTCCCGTTTTCCTCTCCGCCTTCGCCGCCACCCTTTTCGGAGTCTTGGCTGCCTTTCTTATACTTTCGCCCGCAACTATCAGGCAGTATCAGCTCGCCCAGCTTTTGGGCGGCCCAACCTTCGCTCCGGCGGACGTAATTCGCTTGGTAAACGCCGACCGCGCCGAAAATAACCTCGGCTCGCTTCGGGAAAATGATCTCTTAGACCAAGCCGCCTCGGCCAAAGCCGCGGATATGTCGGCAAAAAACTATTTCGCCCACGTAAATCCGGATGGACTTACTCCCTGGGATTTTATACATAGCACGGGATATAAATACACCGCCGCCGGGGAAAATTTGGCTGTCGATTTTATGAGCGCCGAATCCACGGAAAAAGCCTTAATGGCCTCTCCTACCCATCGCGCTAATATTTTAAATAAGCTCTACACCGAAGTCGGAGTGGCGGTTGTCTCGGGCAACTACGAAAACCATCCCTCTATATTTATAGTTCAATATTTCGGCAAGCCCGCCGCCGGCGCAGTTCAGTCTCCGAAGGTAACTAATCTTTCCGGAGCCGTAAGCCTCGCTAAGCTCCCCATAACTCCGGCTAAACAAACTGTTTTGCCGAATGCCAAAACAGAAGTTCTGGGAACGGAAAATTCCGTTAAACCCGCCGATACTCCGGTCGTCCCCGAAAGCTCTATGAATGTTCCTTTCCGGGTAACCGGCTTCCTGATTATCTTCTTCCTCCTGGTTGCTTTGGCCATGGCGCTTCTCCGCATGGGAGCCTTGCCCTTCGGAGTGTTGGCCAGAACTTTCGCCCTCATCCTGATCTTCGGTTACATCGCCACGCACGATGTGGTGAAAGTTGAAGGCGCGAACATCACTCCGGTTTCTTTCTCTACCGTCGTTCCCGCCGCCCGCTAACCGAAATGAAAACCAGGCAGACTTTAAAAGGAGCATTCATTTTCCTGATTCTCTTTTTATCCTTCAGCCTATTTTTCTATTTTCTTTTTAACGGCGGAGCTTTTTGGAAAAATATCCGTTACGCTATTTTTCTGAATTCTCCGTTTGTTTCCTCTGACCTCCGGAACAACAGCATATTCGCTCTTGGCCGCGCGGAAACCTTGCCGCCCGGCGCGAACTACCGGCTTTTGATCGGCAAAATCGAGGCGGACGCTCCGCTTGTTTCTCCGGCGGATTCTTCCACCCAGGCAGTCCTTTCCGCCATGGAAGACGGCGTAGCCCTTTATCCGGGCTCGGTTGCCCCGGGAGACAGCGGCCGGGCGGTAGTTTTGGGGCATAGCTCCAAAGCCAGCTGGTACCGCGGAGGCTATGCCTATGTTTTTGCTCTGTTACCGGAACTCCGCGCCGGCGATAAATTTTATGTCCTTAGTAAAAATAAAAAATACACTTATCAGGTTTTTTCTTCCGGCGTAATGAGCCCGAACGATACAAATAGACTGCTCGCCGTGGAACCCGCGGATTCGGAAATGGTTTTGATAACCTGCTATCCGATCGGCTCCGCCTCGGAAAGAAAAGTGGTTCAGGCCAAGTTGATAGGAACGGAAAATCTCTAAAACAAAAAATCGCCCTGTCCCTCACCGGGTAGTGAAATTTCGAATTTTGGGCCTCACACCCGGCGAGCATTAAATGCTCGCGTTCGAAATTCTACTACCCGGCTCACAGACCTGGCGATTTTTTTATATTGTACCACTACCCCATTCTCTAGCCAACCCCGAGGGATCAGCCATAAGAATTAGTGGGTGTGGTTTTCGGTAGATTCCCGTAATTTACCGATCAGGTGCGCGGCATAGTCGCGGCCGCCCAAACCGAAGGCCAAGCCCCCGGCCAAGGCCAACATCGCGATGAAGCCCATGATGAGCGTTTGAATTATCGCCGTCGCGATTCCGAGCTGCACCAAGGCAGTGAAAAAACCGAAGGTGATAACCGCCCACCAGGAGAGAGTGCCCAAAAATTTCGCGCCGTGTAACTTCGCGCCCATGACCGAAGCGGTCA
>JAVHQZ010000075.1:0-2266 GCA_036171415.1 Minisyncoccota bacterium
AGGAAGAATAAACCCCATGCAACTCCACGAATTCAACAACAAGTTTAAGTCCAATAAGACCGTGAAGACCCGCGTAGGCCGCGGAGGCAAGCGCGGTACTACTTCCGGCCGCGGACAGAAAGGACAGAAGTCCCGCTCCGGCCACAAAATCCGCCCGGCTCAGCGCGACCTTATTAACCGTTTGCCGAAACTCCGCGGTTTCGCCAACAAGCCTTCGAGCACGGATGTTACCGCCGTCACCCTTTCGAAGCTCCAGTCCGCTTTTAAAAAATTTGCCGCAGGCACGCACGTGGTTCTAGTAAACAAGCAGGCCTTGAGGGAGGCGGGCATACTCGCCAAAACTTACCGGGGCAATGTTAAGATTTTAAGCAACGGAGAGATAAAAATCCCGCTGACCATCCAAGGTCTCAAGGTTTCCGCCGAGGCTAAGGTAAAGATAGAAAAAGCCGGCGGTAAGGTAGAATAAGAGCATGAATCCCGTTAGAAGCCGCGATCGCGTCAAAGACCTTATAGAATATATGAAAATGAGAACTATCAATAAAAGAGTCGCCAAGTGTGCAAATCGCCGGATCGCGATCTGCTTCTAACGGGATGAACCGGTTCTTACAGCTTTTCACCGTAAAAGACCTTAGGAACAAGGTCTTTGTGGTTTTGGGTTTGCTTATCGCATTCCGGCTTTTGGCCGCTATTCCTATGCCCGGAGTGGATCCGGCGAGACTCGCCCAGTTTTTGGGTTCAAGCCAACTCTTCGGTTTCTTAAACCTTTTCTCCGGAGGCGGTTTAACCAACCTCTCGCTCGCGATGCTCGGTGTCGGCCCCTATATCACGGCGACTATCGTCATGCAGCTTTTGACCATAATTTTCCCGCGCATGAAGCAGCTCTACTACGAAGAGGGAGCCCGCGGCCAGGCTAAGTTCAACCAGTACTCCAGGATTTTAACCGTCCCGTTGGCATTCTTGCAGGGCTACGGTTTTCTGAATTTGCTTAAGGCCCAGGGAGTTATCGCGAATCTCACGACCCTTAATTTAATTACAAATATTTTGGCCATCACCGCCGGCTCTATGCTCGCGCTTTGGTTCGGTGAAATTATCAGCGAACAAAAAATCGGCAACGGCATCTCCCTTATAATCTTGGCGGGTATCGTAAGCCGTTTGCCGGCAGACCTTAAGGTTCTCATCGCTTCTTACACCCCGGCGATGCTTCCGGCGTACCTCGGGTTCGTTATTGTAGCCTTGGGCATTACCGCCGCGGTTGTTTATCTAAACGAAGGCGAGAGGAAAATTCCGATTGCTTACGCCCGGCGCATCCGCGGCAACAAGATGTACGGCGGAAGCTCGAGCTACCTGCCGCTTAAGGTAAACCAGGCCGGTATGATTCCGCTTATCTTCGCGGTCTCCGTGCTTCTTTTCCCGCAGTTTTTCGCGCAACTTGTGGCTATCGCTTCTCCGGCCTTCGGCTTGAAGCTCCAGACGGCGATAAGCACCTTCCTGGCCAACCAGATTTTCTACGGGATAATTTACTTCATTTTGGTCGTGGCGTTCACCTTCTTCTACTCGGCGATTACCTTCAACCCGGATGAGGTGTCCAAAAACTTACAGAGGAGCGGTGGTTTCGTGACCGGTATCCGTCCGGGAGAGGCGACTGCGGCTTTCTTTAAGAGGATACTTTCGAGAGTTAACCTCTCGGGCGCGGTCTTTCTTGGCCTCATCGCCGTTTTGCCTATCGCCGTCCAGCAGCTAACCGGCTCCCAGGCGCTCCAAATCAGCGGTACAGCCCTTTTAATCGTAGTTGCGGTGGTCTTAGAGACTATGCGCCAGGTAGACTCTCAGCTGACGGTCCGCGGATACGAGAGCCTTGAATAGGATTTTGTAGAACCCGCTCCGATTAGAGAAATACGAATCGCTACAATCCATTTTTTAAATAGATTTTTCGGCTCCCGTTTGCCTAGACAATCCGCTTCTCGCGGAGCGTTTAGTTTTCCGGCCATAAAATCTATGGTTTAAAAGTGTGCGTTTCGCTCGCGCATTTCTTACTCATCTCGCTTATGGTTCCCGCAAAATCCTATTCTGCGGTGGTTGGGGAGAAATAAAAAGGCGCCGATTTCTCGGCGCCTGCCTGCATTTACTTTGTTAGCTCCTCTGCCGGTCCTGGGCCATAGCCCAACACGAAGACTGACTTCGCGTCGTTGTTCCCTTCCATGAAGCTCACGAGACTTCCAAATTTGAAGCGGTTGCGCAGCATTTTCGTACCATCCAGTATGGGCTT
>JAVHQZ010000076.1:0-2242 GCA_036171415.1 Minisyncoccota bacterium
CTTTCTCCGGATCCCCATAATAGCCGCAGGGGCACGGGTTCATTGCGGCAACGAGCGCGAACTTCGCCGGAAAAGCCATGGTTCCTTTCGCTCGGGCGACATGCACCACCCCAGCCTCCATCGGCGCGCGCAGAGCCTCCAAAACGTTTCTCGGAAATTCCGGCAATTCATCCAAGAATAAAATCCCCCGGTGCGCCAGGCTCACCTCCCCGGGTTTCGGATTGGTTCCGCCCCCGACGACGGATACCAAGGAAGCGGTTTGATGGGGCGAACGGAAGGGGCGCGAGGCAATAAGACCGCCGGGGCTTAATCCCGCGGCGCTGTAAATCTTCGTAATCTCTATAGCCTCCGGGGTGTGCAGCCGGGGCAAGATGCCCGAGAGGGCTTGCGCCAGCAGGCTTTTCCCGGAACCAGGGGGCCCCACCATAAGCATGTTGTGTCCCCCGGCGGCGGCAATAATTGCCGCGCGTTTCGCTTGTTCCTGGCCGCGGATTTCCGAGAAATCCGGGACAGAAAGAAGCCTTGTTTCCTCCGGGCTAAAATTAGCCGGGGCTATCCCCTTCTTTCCCTCTAGAAAATCAACCACTTCGGAAAGAGATTCCGCTGGAATTATTTTTAATTTTGAAATAGCGCTGGCCTCATTGGCGTTTTCTTTGGGTAAGACAAGATACTCAAAATTATTCTTCCGTGCTGCCTCCGCGAAGTTCAGCGCGCCGTGAACGGGGCGGAGCCTGCCGTCGAGAGCCAGCTCGCCTACAAAAAGTTTATTATCCGCATCGAACTCCGCGACTTGTTTGGTTGCGAGCAAATATCCTACGGCGATTGCGAGGTCGTATTGCGAGCCATTCTTTTTTATGTGGGCGGGCGCGAGATTTACGGTGATTCGGCGGTTTTCCCGGTTCGGCGGCTTGGTGGCGGAATTTTTTAAAGCGGAATTAACTCTCTCCTTCGCCTCATTCACCGCCTTGTCGGCAAGGCCGACGATATTAAAAGAGTGAAGGCCGACACCAAGGTCGACCTCTACTTCAATCGGTTGCGCGTTAATCCCCTCCAGCTCCGCAGAGAAAACTTTCGCCGGCATCAGCTTTATTTATTTAAATTCCCCTTTTATGTTCTTCGCAAAACTCGGATTCGGGAACTAAATCCAAAACCACTTTTTCGATTTCCTTTCCACACTTCACGCAAATTCCGTAGGTGTTCTGGCGGATGCGGTTTAAAGCTCCGTCGATTTCATTCAATTGATCTTTGAGCGCTTGTTGGATGGCGAGCTTGTTCGTAAGCTCCTCCGACTCATCGGACTCCTCTTCCGCTACTTCTCCCTCCACATCCGAACCGAAATCCGCGGGTTTCTCACTTTCTATTTCCGTTATGAGTCTCCGGCGGTCCTGTTCCAGTTGCGCCTGATGTTTTTCAATTTCTGATTTTTCGAGCATAAAGAAATTATAAGTTATTAATATAGAAGAGCAAAGAAAATTGTTAATAAGTGTGGACACTCTGTGGATAAGTCATCACTCCTATTTTTCTTGGCTACCGCTCAAACCCCCGGCGAGGGTCTTCGTTGGCGCTTTTTGCTCGTTCTCCCGCAACAGCGGGAACCGTGCCCGTTCGCAAAAAGAGCCGCGCCAATTAAAAATACTCGTTCCGGGGGCAGATAACACTTCAATTCAACAATCTTGGTTTCGAGGGAAAACCGGCAAAGGAATCCGGCAATATATAGAGCGGCAATCGGCAATCTTGCAGGATTGCCGAATTCAAAAATAGATGAAAATGACCAATTTTAATCAATAGAGAGGTAGGAGACAAACATTTTTGTTTATTTTTCAAAATAATGTTTAGCGATAAACATTATTTTAAAGATGTTTATCGCTAAACACTGTCTTTTCTATGGATAAAATGTTTGTCGCTAAACAATTCTTTTTCGGACGGTCCAGCCAGGCGATGTTTGTCGGTAAACATCTGCTTGGCGCAACTGGGCATTTGATCCCAGAGCGTACCCGGTGGATATATCTAGCCAGGATAAATATATCAAACAAATAAATAAAGTGTTTATCGATAAACACTTTATTTGCCAAAATACTGGCCAGGGAGTGTTTGTCGCTAAACACTGTCTTTTCTGTGGATAAAATGTTTATCGGTAAACATTATTTTGAAAGATAAACAAATTTGTTTATCTTCCATGTGTTTTGCGCTCATTTTTGTGGTTTTTTTGCAAAAAGAAGAGGTATAATTAATGAAATGAGCG
>JAVHQZ010000077.1:0-2236 GCA_036171415.1 Minisyncoccota bacterium
GAGCCAATCGTCCTTAACGGAGTTAAGCATGTCCTCCAAGCTTCCTTTCTGCGCCCAATCCGGAAGCAAAAAATAAATCGGCATTATATTTTCCTCAAGCGGCCGCACGGTTATGTAGAGCGGAACTTTGGGCGGTAACTCATACATTTCCATAAGTATCGCTTCATATTCGCCCTTGGCGGATTCAAGCGGAGCGAAATGGCTGATGACGGTTTTAGCTCCGGTCGTCTCGGCTATGGCTCTGGCCTCCTGGAATGCCTCGGCTACTCCCTTACCCCTGTTGCGCAAATGCATCGCGCAAACTCCGTTTTCTTTGGCGACGATTTCCGAAAGCATTCTGAGTTCCTTAAATGGCGTGGCCTTGCCGTGAGAATATTCCAACCCGAAAGATATTCCGCAACTTCCTTCTTTCAGAGAATCTCCGGCCACCTTTTTTAAAACAGCCGATTCATTCGCGGTCAGGTCGCGGGCGGCATCGCCCAAGAGTTCCTGGCGGATGGTCAGATGGCCCGTAAGGCTCGCGAAATTAACTCCGAGCTTTTTCTTTTTTAGACTCGCGAAAAACTCTTTGATAGAGTGCCAGTTAACGTTAATTTTATTTATGTCTGTCCATTTGCGGATCATATCCAGCCGGCCGTACAAAAGCGGAGCTAAAGAAAATCCGCACTGTCCGCCCACGATGGTCGTAATTCCCTGGGAAAGAAGTTGTTCTTCGCCGGGGTTTTCGAAAATTTCCAGATAATGATCGGCGGTTGAACCCGGGTCAATAAATCCGGGAGAAAGATAAGCCCCTCCCCCGTCCAAAACTAAATCCGCTTGCTTCTGCGGGAAGGAGCCGATGGCGGAAATTTTGTCGCCGACTATAAAAACGTCGCTGGATTCGCCGTAATCCTTTTTACCAATCAAAATCTTGACGTTTTTAATGAGGAGCGTCATTTAATACATTATATCAGTTTTATAAATGAAAAAACCCCGAGCGGTTGGTCCCGCTGGGGCTATGGGTGCAAAACTTGGCGTAATTCGCTTCTAGTTGACGGAGGCGGATCGCTTAGAGTTGCCGATGATCAGGGCTGCTTCCATGATTGGATTGAGTTTGATATAAACCCCTTCGGGAAGCGGTCTTACGACGAATGTTTCGCCGTACCTTGCGACCTGTTTGGCAAGCCAGCTCGCTACCAGCGTCTTGGTCTCGTCCCAGCTTTCGTTGCTCTCTCCGGCGACCCTTATCGTTTCCCGGATCTCGGCGATGGCGGGATCCATTTCCAACTCGGCGAACTGCGGGAACTGCTCGAGCAGGTGCTGTCTGCACGCTTTTCTGGCTCTCGGAAGCTGGTAGTCGAATAACTCATCACCCAGCTCAGCGCCCGTCATGAAATTCAGGATGTCGCGAATGCCGTCCATATAGCGCGGAGAGGCGAAGTAATCTGTCGTGATACTCAACACGTCGCCCAAGTGAAACTCTTTTGTTTGCACGCTTTTTTCTCCTTTCAAGGTGCGTTTCGAGCTGCGCAAATCTTAACATAATAATCGTTTTGGTCAACAGAAAATATTTTCTTTTTATTCTACGCTACTGCCGACGGCCAAAACTCCTCCGTCATTTCGCACACTGATAGTTCCAAGGGTGTCGGTCCGGAAAATTGATGCGCCTATATCGGAGAGCCTATCCAAAACCGCCTGGGTTGGATGCCCGTAGGTGTTTTTTTTGCTCACCTCAATCATCGCTACGGAGGGCGCTACCGCCGCCAAAAACTTGGCGGAACTGGAATATTTGGAGCCATGGTGGGCAACCTTCAAGATATCCGCCCTTAGGTCGGTTCTGACGGCAAGCAATAGTTTTTCCACTTTATCGCCTATATCCCCAGTTAAAAGCTCGGTTAGCCCGTTCATGGTTATTTTTTCAACTAAGCAAGTGTCGTTCAATTCTTTGCTCGCCTGGAGTTTTTTGTCCGGCGAGAGGAAATCAATCTTCTCCGAACCGAAAATTATTCTATCCCCTGCTCCGAGCGCGAGAATCGGCACATTTTTATTTTTGATAGCTTGCATAAGCGATTGCCATTCGCGACTCCCGGAATTAGCTTCCCGGCCGTTGGTGATAAAAATCCCAAAATCGTAATGGGCAAGCAGTTCGGAAAATCCTCCGTAATGGTCCAACTGCGGATGGGAGATGACCGCAATGTCTATATAGTTGTCCAAAGCGCCTAAAACGTTCTGCACTTGCGATACTGCTTGTTTCCCC
>JAVHQZ010000078.1:0-6616 GCA_036171415.1 Minisyncoccota bacterium
TTCATCCGGGGCGTTTTCCAATGGTTGGCCGACCGGGTTTTAAAAATAATCTCTAACTTGGATCCGTTTTCTTCGCTCGCAAAAAGCGTAGGTAATTTAATTCTCGGCATATTAAAACCTATTTTAGATTTTTTGGCGCCGTTTTTTAGCAAGGTTGTCACGAGGCAGTAAAACATCGGCAAACATTTGTTGACTCCCGCTTAAAACTGCAGGAGAATCTAAAAAGCTGTTTAAACGCGAGAAGGAGCTCTCAAGTGGCAGAAGACGGTAAAAGGGTCGCCAAGGCCATGCGGTTAACCCCGAAATGTAAGTGCGGTAAGCCGCTTATTCAGCTTGAAGAGATGTGGGTCGACGAAGACGGCACTTTATACATTTTCGGGTACTGCGAAAAGAAATGTCAGAGAATTATTTCAACTTGCGAAATGATCGACGCGATAAGAGAGGTAAGGATGACTCCGCTCGCGGAAGCCGAAAAAATGAGAGAAAGAATAATGTGAGGAGGGGCCCCGATAAGGGGCCTTTATTAATATGTGAACATTTTACATAGTAGTGTCGTAAAAGATACCTTGTGCGACAGGTAGGATACTTGTAGTGAGCTTGTCGAACTATGAAAAAGGCCAGTAAAAGGAGTAATCCTCTACTGGCCTCGGTGTATTACTTTTTGCGCTTTTTCTTTTCGGCGATTTTTTCCTTCGCGGCAGTCATCGCCTTGGTTAACTTGAGAGTCATCATCCGACTCTCCGTGAGGGTCCGCAAATCGCTTCTCGAGAAAACAATGAGGTAGGCGCCCTTCTCAATCTCGCTGAACGTCACTTTCCCCTCCTCTTAGGTGGTTGATGCCCACGAGGACTCCGGCCGTAGAATCCGGGCGGTGAAGCATTTTCGAGCTTTTTGAAATCGGCCAGCCACTTATCGCATGTCGAGAGGAGATTTTTGATCTCCCGTTGCTTCCTTTTCGTAAGCTTGACGGTGCGGAGGCCGTTTTTGTCCGGAGGACCGATTACGGCTTCTATCCCTCTTACTTCCTTCTCCCTGATCCGTTGCGGATGATTTTCCGGACGGCTTTCTTAAGCTCCGGGAAACCATCTTGTTTCTTTGCCGCCGCATCCTGCTCGTAAAGCTTCTTCATGTTCCGGCCCAGCTTCTCGGCATTTTTTTTGGAGATGAATTGTTTTGTCATAATTCCCCCTCTCAAATGACTGCCGACAGTCTACACCGGCTTAAAGCCAATTGTCCAAACCTAAAAACAACCCGTATAATTGAATCTTAGATGGCAAAAAAACGGATCTATTTTATAGGAATCGGAGGTATTGGAATGAGCGCTTTAGCCAGGTATTTTTTGGCTCAAAAATGGGTCGTTTCGGGCTCGGATATAGCCGAGAGCTCAATCACTAAAGAGCTGAGGAAGGAGGGCGTAGAGGTCAAAATTGGGCAGGAAAAGGCCCATATAAAGAGTGACTTAGACCTTATAATACGGACCCAGGCCATAGCCCCGGAAAACCCCGAATTTATGGCCGCAAAAGAGCTTAAATTAAGGGTTTTGACTTATCCCGAAGCGGTCGGGGCCATTACCCGGAGGTTCAAAACTTTGGCTATCGCCGGCGCTCACGGAAAGAGCACCACGACCGCCATGACCGCTAAGGTTCTTCTCGTGAACGGATTTGACCCGGCGGTCATCCTCGGCAGTAAATACATCCCTCTCGGCGGAAAAAATTTCCGTTCCGGAAAGGATTATTTGGTTCTGGAGGCGGATGAATTCGGCGCCGCTTTTCACCACTACTCCCCTGCCCTCGCCGTAATCACGAATATCGACAGGGAGCATTTGGATTTTTACAAAAATCTTCCGAATGTTAAAAAATCTTTTTTGAAATTTCTTTCAAACGTCAGGCCGAAGGGAACTTTGATTTTGAATAAAGACGATAAAAATCTTTATTCTCTAAAAACGAAGATAGCGGGCATAGCCAAAAAAAATTCTTTAAGGACCGTTTGGTATTCCCTTAAAGATAAAGAGGCCGGAAAAATTAAGGAAAATTTTCCGGTTCCCGGCATCCACAATCTTTCCAATGCCCTCGCGGCGTTTAATATCGGCCGGACACTCGGCATATCAGAAGACGGAATTTTAAAAGCGCTTACCGGGTATGAGGGTATTTGGCGCCGGATGGAATACCGCGGGAAGCTTCCGGGAACCGAAACTTTGCTTTTCGACGATTACGGACATCACCCCACGGAGATAAAGGCGACACTCGCCGCTTTCAAAGAAAAATATCCCAAGCGAAAATTGCTCTGCGTTTTCCAGCCTCACCAGACTAAACGCTTGGAGGCCCTCTTTAAGGAATTTACCTCAGCTTTCAAAGATGCCGACGCCGTGATAATCTTCCCGACTTACCGCGTGGCCGGCCGGGATGAAGCGCAAGAAAAATATACCGGAGAGCGTCTTGCCGGAGAATTAAAAAAGGGAAATCCGGAAAAAGAAATTCGTTATCTTCCCGACGAAAAAGGGCTTCGGGAGGCCATAATCGCCTTTTTGGACGGCCAGCAGTCGGTTGCGGTTTTGATGGGCGCGGGAAACATTGTGGATATGACCGACCGACTGTTAAAATCTATTCCAGAATCTATCTCTTAATATCTTCCCGCCGCGATATGAATAAATTTGCGAAAAGACAAGAAACGACGACGAAGGTGTGGTCAGTTGACCACTCCAAGGAGGAGAGACACAGGTTTGTCGCAAATTGGCCATATCCCTTCGGGTTCCGGGAGTTTGTCCGTCCGACATCGTTCCTCGTCGGAGCTGTAGTCTGCGACTACTATCTCCTCCTCGCGCCTTGCCGCTACAAACAAACTCGCAGGAACGCGACTGAGAAGATATTATGAGATAGATTCCAATGTTTGATACTTATAAAAACGAGGAAGATTACAAAGAGCAAAACGGCTATACCATAGACGGGATTTGGTATCCCCGCGTCACCCGCATAGTTTCCATTAAAGCCAAACCGGCTTTGTACCACTTCTATGGCGCGGCGGCTAGCTATAAGTCCGCGCAGGAGAGCACCCAGAAGTCGGCGGAGGAAGGCACGATGGTGCACGAAGCGGTGGAAGCGATAATGCTCGGTAAAAATCCGGTTGTTGACCCGCTTATCCAGCCTTCCGTGGACGGCTACTTGGAATTTATCGAAAACAGAAATTTGGTGACCGCGCCGGAATGGGTGGAGCGTCGGATAAAACATATGGATCACCGCTACGCCGGGACGATAGACGCCCTGGCCCTCATGGACGGAAAATTCGGTGTCCTGGATATAAAAACCTCTCAGGGAATTTACCGGGATTATAATCTCCAAACCTCCGCGTATATGGAAGCGCTCTTGGAAGACTTCCCGAATCTTCAGACGCGCTGGATACTCCGCATAGACCAGCAACAAACTTGCACAGTTTGTGGAGCGACCCGCCGGACGAAGGGCGGACGGGAAAAAATTAAAAAAGCCCGGCGCGGGAAGCCTTGCGAAACTCACACCTGGGGTGAAATGAAAGGACTTGTGGAGCTCCAGGAATTCCCCTTCTGGAAAAGCGACTTCCAGGCGTTTTTGGGCGCCAAAAGTTTATGGGAGTGGGAAAATGAGGATTGGCTAAAGAGGGTCGGATATTTATAAAGGTTCGACTCCCCTTCCGCGAGCTGAATTTAATTGACTTATTTGTTAAGTAATTTTAGGATTGGGCCAGCTCAATGAAGGGAGGACAGTATGACTCTGTGCCTGGTTTTCGTCTGCGCTGCTCTGGTTTCTTTCCAAATGATTCGGGTTCTAAAATCCATATTACTTCATGGCTGTAAGGTCACATTTCTTGATGTCGCCCTCAGCTTTATGAGCGGTATCTGCTTCTTCGCAATTGCCTCCATTGGCAAAACCCATATGCCATCCTGGGCTTGGTGGGCCTTAGGAGCACTCAACCTGATGTTTTTCGGAATACCGGATCTGATGAGGTTGATTCGAATAAAGATTGCCCAAAAAAACTGAAAAGGCTGTGCCCGGTAACTCCGGGCATTTTTCTTTTAAAAAAACTCCAACACGCTAATTAGTGGCAGCAACTACGGAGCACTTCTCGATAATTATCGGAGCTCGTTGAGTTTCTTTTTGTCCCGCGAAATAGCCCAAACTGAAGCTTAAAATAAGGGCCAGGATGGCCAGTGTTCCCCAAAATACGTTGTTTTTATTGGTTATAAACCAGTTTCTCATATTGTTTGACTTTAAATTAAGTTTATCATAAAATAACCCAGTGTTAGCGAAGCCAAAGGAATGGCTATCCCGCCGAACTCACATGCGTTCGTTGGCGGGATGCTCATTTTTGTGGTTAAATTTTTTCGCTGACGCTCAAAATTTAAACAAAAATGGCACATACAAAAGCCCTCGGTACTTCAAAGCTCGGACGTGATTCCAAGGCCAAACGCCTCGGAGTTAAGGTTCAGGACGGCGGAAAAGTAACCATCGGGCAAATCTTAATACGTCAGCGCGGCACCAAATACCTGGCCGGCAAAAATACCAAGCGCGGAGGCGACGACACTATTTTCGCCATGAAAGCCGGCGTAGTTAGGTTTTCCACGAAAATCAAAACCCGCTTTGACGGAAACAAACGGAGGGCTACGGTTGTGGCTGTAGCTCAATCGTAACTTTTACTTTAGCGGTTATCCCCTTCTTGAAGTGCACTTCCACTTCATGAGTCCCCAACTCTTTAAAAGGTTTGGGGATTTTGATTTCTACCCTGTCCTTAGTTATTAATTCCGCGTCCCGGAGGCCTTTCAAAATATCTTCTTTGCTGACCGAACCGAAAACGGAGCCGGCTTTATCGGTTTTAAGAAAGAATTGTAAATTGCTCTTCCCGATAGTTCTCGCGAGCTCCTTTAGGCGTTCTTCGGTTTCATGCTCGTTTTTCTGGATTACGGCAACTTCACTTACGGCGCCGGCATCCGCTTTCTTGGCCAGTTTTTGAGGGAAAAGGAAATTCATCGCATAACCGTCGGAAACGTTTTTGACGTCATTCTTTTTACCTAAGCCCCGGACGTCCGCGAGCAAAACTATTTTCATCCCTCACCCTTAGAAGACAATTTGCCCCGCGACGACGGAGCGTTTACAAAAAATTTATCCGAAACATATCTATTGGATTGTGCCTGAAATGAAATTTCCATATAAATAATTAAGTCGGTCTTTTAAGGGTGAGGGATTACTTAATTTCTGACTTCAGGACTTCTATAGCGCGGTCGAGTTGAGGATCTTTTTTGTTGGCAATATCGCCATCGGAAATCTGCACTTCATAATCCGGTTTTATTCCGCCGTTTTCCAATATTGCGCCGGAAGGCATAACCCAGTGAGCGATAGTTACCTTCATTTCACTCCCATCCCTTAATTGCTTCAACTGCTGGACAGTTCCTTTGCCGAAACTGGTTTCGCCCACGAGCTTAATCTTGCGTTGATCCCTAAGGGCGCCGGCTAAAATTTCCGAGGCGGAGGCAGAACCCTTGTTTATGAGCACAACAGTCGGGAAATCAACCAGAGCGGCGCTGCCATTGGCTTTCAGCGTGTCTATAGGGCCGTTTTTGTCCGCTTCGCTTACGACAATCGTTCCCGGTTTTAAGAACCAGCCCGCCAAATCCACGGCGACCTCCAGAAATCCTCCCGGATCATCCCTTAGGTCCAATATTAGCCCTTGGGCGTTTTTATCCGCCGCTTGTTTAATAGCGTTATAAAATTCTTTGCTCGCGTTGTCGTTGAAGCCGTGTAGCGCGACATAGGCATAAGAACCTTTCATTTCAAAATCCAGCGTGGGTACCTCGATTATCTTTCTGGTCAGCGTAAAATCTTTCGGCTTATCCCAACCTTCCCGGAAGATATTTAGAGTTACCTTGGTATCTATCGGTCCGCGGATAAAATTAACCGCTTCGTCTATTCCAAGACCGTCGGTTGAAGTTGCCCCTACTTTAAATATCAAATCCCCCGCCCTGATGCCGGCCGCCGCCGCCGGGCTATTTTTAAGCGGAGCAATCACGGTCAAGATACCCTTCCGGATTCCCAGTTCCGCTCCTATGCCGCCGAAATTTCCTTGGACATCTTCTTCAAACTTTTTGCCTTCATCCGGAGTAAAGAATTGGGTGTACGGGTCGCCCAAGGAATCAACCAGCCCTTTTATTGCTCCATAGACGCGGGTTTGGCCATCTACTTTTTCGGCCCTTAGATAGTTGTCATCAATGGTTTGCCAGGCATCCCAAAAAGTGCGGAAGTCCGCAGGGGCCTGGTCGCCGATGTTCGCTACACCCTTGGCTAAAACAATTTCCGGGGTTTGTCGGCCCGTCTTTAGCCCCCAATAAAAACCGCTGCCTACAAGGGTGGCGATGGAGATGATTACGAGCGAAAACGGCAGTATTTTCTTTTTGAACATTGATTAATTCTAACCTAAACAGCGCCGACTACAAAACTACCATAAAATCGGCTAAACCCCCACACCTAACAGAGAATGTTGGCTCAAAAAGAATTCTTGTTCTCTGTAATATGAAGGTGGGCGGTAAACCCCCACACCTACCAGAGAATGTTGGCTCAAAAAGAATTCTTGTTCTCTGTAATATGAAGGTGGGCGG